>NZ_JAPFCE010000075.1:0-24031 GCF_026240895.1 Pseudomonas sp. DCB_AW | reverse complement strand
GAGGCCGGTAGACGCACCGAAAATGCTGGGCTGTACCGGCCTCTTCGCAGCACAAGGCTGCTTCTACAGGGAAACGTATGCCGCTGGGTTACTGGGCGCTGCACAACGCCAGGCAGTTATCCAGCATCCGGTTAGAGAAGCCCCATTCATTGTCATACCAGGCCAGCACCTTGAGCATCCGCCCATTGGCCCGGGTATGGTTGGCATCGAAGATCGACGATAACGGGTTGTGGTTGAAATCACAGGAAACCAAAGGCAACGCGTTGTAGCCCAATACTCTGGAATGCCGGCTGGCCTCCAGGAACAGTTGGTTGACCTCGTCGGCGCTGGCTTCGCGCTTGAGGTTGACGGTGAGGTCCACCAGCGACACGTTGATCACCGGTACCCGTACCGCCATGCCGGTCAGCTTGCCGGCCAGCTCCGGCAGCACCAGGCCCACGGCTTCGGCGGCGCCGGTCTTGCTCGGGATCATCGACTGGGTGGCCGAGCGCGCCCGGTAGGGGTCGCTGTGGTAGACGTCGGTGAGTACCTGGTCGTTGGTGTAGGCATGGATGGTGGTCATCAGGCCCTGCTCGATGCCGAACTCGCGGTGCAGCACCTGGGCGATGGGCGCCAGGCAGTTGGTGGTGCAGGAGGCGTTGGAAATGATCTGGTGCGAAGCGCGCAGCACGTCGTGGTTGACCCCGTACACCACGGTGGCATCGGCACCTTTGGCTGGCGCCGAGACGATCACTTTGCCAGCCCCGGCGGCGAGGTGCGCGGCGGCCTTGGCGCGTTCGGTAAACAGCCCGGTGCATTCGAACACCACGTCGATCGCTTCGGCCTTCCAGGGCAATTCGGCCGGGTTGCGGATGGCACTGACTGCGATGCGGTCGCCATTGACCGTCAGGCTTTCATGATCGGCTTCGACGCTGGCGTCGAAGGTGCCGTGCACGCTGTCGTACTTGAGCAGATGGGCGTTCATGGCGCTGTCACCCAGGTCGTTGATGGCGACGACCTGCAGGTCCTGGCGGTAGCCTTGGGTATACAGTGCGCGGAGGACATTACGCCCAATGCGGCCGAATCCATTGATGGCGATGCGAAGGGTCATGGCATTACCTCTGGCGGTTCGAGTGAGGCCTGTGGCACAAAGGGGCTTCACTGAAACGGTTTTGTTGTTGGAATTACAAGATTATTCACTATCAGATAGAAAACAAGCCTTTTTAGTGGCAGTATTTTGTTTAAACATACAACGAGTGGTCGGGCAGGCCACCCCAGCGAGACCTCCAGGCCCTTTCCTAGAGCCTAGGTCGCAATCGTTTGGAGGGGAAATGCCCGGTAAGCCGCCCCTACAGTTAGCCTGGAGTCCAGTACATGCACCCGCGCATCCTTGAGGTCACCCAACGGCTGGTCGAACGCAGCCGTGCCACCCGTGAACGCTACCTGCAGCTGATTCGCGGCGCGGCCAGTGACGGACCCATGCGTGCCAGCTTGCAGTGCGCCAACTTCGCCCACGGCGTCGCCGGTTGCGGCGCGCAGGACAAGCAGAGCCTGCGCCTGATGAACGCGGCCAACGTCGCCATCGTCTCCGCCTACAACGACATGCTCTCGGCCCACCAGCCGTACCAGCACTTCCCCGAACAAATCAAACAGGCCCTGCGCGACGTCGGCTCGGTTGGCCAGTTCGCCGGCGGGGTGCCGGCCATGTGCGATGGCGTGACCCAGGGCGAGCCGGGCATGGAGCTGGCCATTGCCAGCCGTGAAGTGATCGCCATGTCCACCGCTGTTGCCCTGTCGCACAACATGTTCGACGCCGCGCTGATGCTCGGCATCTGCGACAAGATCGTCCCCGGCCTGATGATGGGTGCGCTGCGCTTCGGGCACTTGCCGACCATTTTCGTGCCAGGTGGCCCGATGCTGTCGGGCATCTCCAACAAGCAGAAGGCCGACGTGCGCCAGCGCTACGCCGAAGGCAAGGCCAGCCGCGAAGAACTGCTGGAATCGGAGATGAACTCCTACCACAGCCCAGGCACCTGCACCTTCTACGGCACCGCCAACACCAACCAGCTGGTGATGGAAGTGATGGGGCTGCACCTGCCGGGCGCCTCGTTCGTCAACCCTTACACGCCATTGCGTGACGCGCTCACCGCCGAGGCGGCGCAGCAGGTCACGCGCATGACCAAGGCCAGTGGCAGCTTCATGCCGCTGGGCGAGATCGTCGAAGAGAAGGCGCTGGTCAATTCGATCGTCGCCTTGCACGCCACCGGCGGCTCCACCAACCATACCTTGCACATGCCGGCGATCGCCCAGGCGGCAGGCATCCAGTTGACCTGGCAAGACATGGCCGACCTGTCGGAAGTGGTGCCGACGTTGTCTCACGTCTACCCCAACGGCAAGGCCGACATCAACCACTTCCAGGCCGCCGGCGGTATGGCTTTCCTGATTCGCGAGCTGCTCGATGCCGGCCTGCTGCACGAAGACGTCAACACCGTGGCAGGCCATGGCTTGCGCCGTTATACCCAAGAGCCGTTCCTCGACAACGGCAAGCTGGTCTGGCGCGAAGGGCCGACGCAGAGCCTGGACGAAAGCATTCTGCGCCCAGTGGCGCGGCCGTTCTCAGCCGAAGGCGGCCTGCGGGTGATGGAAGGCAACCTGGGGCGTGGTGTGATGAAAGTCTCCGCCGTTGCCCCCGAACACCAGGTGGTGGAGGCCCCGGCGCGGATCTTCCACGACCAGCAGTCGCTGGCCGATGCCTTCAAGGCCGGTGAGCTGGAGCGCGACTTCGTCGCCGTGGTGCGCTTCCAGGGGCCGCGTTGCAACGGCATGCCCGAGCTGCACAAGCTGACGCCGTTCCTGGGTGTGCTGCAGGACCGCGGCTACAAAGTGGCGCTGGTGACCGATGGGCGCATGTCGGGCGCGTCGGGCAAGATCCCGGCCGCCATCCACGTGTGCCCCGAAGCTTACGATGGCGGCCCGCTGGCGCGCGTGCGCGAGGGTGATATCGTGCGGGTCGATGGCGTTGCCGGCACGCTGCAGGTGAAGGTATCGGCCGAAGAACTGGCCAGCCGTGACCTGCCACCCGCCCCCCAAGGCAATGACCTGGGTTGCGGGCGCGAGCTGTTCGGCTTCATGCGCATGGCGTTCAGCCCGGCCGAGCAGGGCGCCAGCGCCTTTACCTCGGCTTTGGAGAACCTCAAATGAAGGACTTGCTGGTTGGCGACATCGGTGGCACCAATGCCCGTTTTGCGTTGTGGCGTGACAACCAGCTGTACCAGGTGAAGGTATTCGCCACCGCGGACTACACAAGCCCTGAGCAGGCCATCGAGGCCTACCTGAAGGATCAGGGCATTGCCCGGGGTGGCCTGTCGGCGGTGTGCCTGGCGGTGGCCGGGCCGGTCGATGGCGATGAGTTTCGCTTCACCAACAACCATTGGCGCCTGAGCCGCCGTGCGTTCTGCAGCACGCTGCAGGTCGAGCGGCTGATGCTGATCAACGACTTCTCGGCCATGGCGCTGGGCATGACCCGCCTGCAAGCGGGCGAGTTTCACGAGGTGTGCCCTGGCCATGCCGACCCGCTGCGGCCTGCGCTGGTAATCGGGCCCGGTACCGGGCTGGGTGTCGGCAGCCTGCTGCGCCTTGGCGAGCAGCACTGGCAGGCGCTACCCGGTGAAGGTGGGCATGTCGACCTGCCGGTGGGCAATGCCCGCGAGGCCGCGATCCACCAACAGATTCACAGCCAGATTGGCCATGTCAGTGCCGAGACCGTGCTCAGTGGCGGAGGCCTGGTGCGCTTGTATCAAGCCCTGTGCGCGCTGGATGGCGACATACCGCGGCACAAGACCCCGGCGCAGATTACCGATGCCGCCCTGGGCGGTGAGCCGCGGGCGTTGGCGGTGGTCGAGCAGTTTTGCCGCTTCCTGGGCCGGGTGGCGGGCAACAATGTGCTGACCTTGGGCGCGCGCGGTGGGGTTTATATTGTCGGGGGGGTGATCCCTCGGTTTGCCGAGCTGTTCCTGCGCAGTGGGTTTGCCACGAGCTTTGCCGACAAGGGCTGCATGAGTGGGTATTTTGCCGGGGTGCCGGTGTGGTTGGTGACGGCTGAGTTTTCGGGGCTGCTGGGGGCCGGGGTGGCGTTGCAGCAGGCGCTGGATCACTGATGGGGCCGCTTTGCGGCCCTTCGCAGCACAAGGCTGCTCCTACAGGATGGCGCTGGATTATTGATGGGGCGCTTTGCTGCCCTTCGTACAGGATGGCGCTGGATCATTGATGGCGTGGTTCCTGTAGGAGCAGCCTTGTGCTGCGAAGGGCTGCAAAGCAGCCCCAATGGCAATACCCGACAGCAGGCAAAAAGACCTGCACACAACAAGAGGACGGACCATCTTGAGCACTGCCGGAAAATCGATCCTGATGGTCGACGACGACCAGGAAATCCGCGAACTGCTGCAAACCTACCTGAGCCGCTCCGGCTTCCAGGTACACGCCGAGGCCGACGGGCGGGGCTTTCGTCAGGCCCTGGAAAACACGCCCTGCGACCTGGTCATTCTCGATGTGATGCTGCCCGATGAAGATGGCTTCAGCCTATGCCGCTGGGTGCGTCAACACCCGCGTCAAGCGCGGGTGCCGATCATCATGCTCACCGCCAGCTCTGACGAAGCCGACCGGGTCATCGGCCTGGAGCTGGGCGCCGACGACTACCTCGGCAAACCGTTCAGCCCGCGTGAACTGCAGGCGCGGATCAAGGCCTTGCTGCGCCGTGCCGAGTTCGGCCAGGCGGCGCCGAGCAGCGCCGTGCTGGCCTTCGATGACTGGCGCCTGGACACGGTCAGCCACCGCCTGTTTCACCGCGATGGCGAAGAGGTGATCCTGTCGGGTGCCGATTTCGCCCTGCTGAAACTGTTTCTCGATCACCCCCAGCAAATCCTCGACCGCGACACCATCGGCAATGCCACCCGGGGGCGTGAACCGATGCCGCTGGACCGTATCGTCGACATGGCGGTCAGCCGCCTGCGCCAGCGTCTGCGCGACACCGAAAAACCACCACGGCTGATTCGCACCGTGCGTGGCAGTGGCTACCTGCTGGCTGCCCATGTCTGCTGCGCTTCCTGAGCGGCGCTGGCGCCTGCTGCCTCGCTCGCTGCTGGGGCGCATGCTGCTGCTTACCTTGCTGGTGGTGCTGCTGGCCCAAGGCTTGTCCAGCGTCATCTGGGTCGCTCAATTGCGTGCCAGCCAGCTGCAAGGCCTGCGCGCCAGTGCCAGCAGCCTGGCCCATTCGATGAGTGCCAGCGTCAGCTACTTCCGCTCGCTGCCCGTGGCCTACCGGCCGATGGTGCTCGACCAGTTGCGCAGCATGGGTGGCACGCGCTTTTTCGTGTCGCTCAACGACAAGCCGCTGGACATGCCGGTGCTGCCCGTCACCCCACGCAAGCAGGCGGTGATCGAGGTGTTCCAGCAGGTGCTGCACGAACGCTTGGGGCCGCAGATGGAAGTCAGCGTGGCGTTCGTCGCCCCCGATGACCTGCGCATTTTCAACAGTGGCCTGAAACTCGATGAGCTGCCACGTTCCTGGGCGCATTATTCGCTGACCCTAGAGCCGCTCAACCCACCCGTACTGGTGACACAGATCCGCCTGGGCGAGGGCGAGTGGCTGTACATCGCCTCGCTGCTGCCTGAGCCCTACACCGGCCTTGAGGCCGAGCGCCTGCCCCGCCAGCAGATCGGTTTCATCGTGCTCACCACCGCCTTGCTGTTGCTGTTCATCGGCCTGTTGGTGCACTGGCAAAGCTGGCCACTCAAGCGCCTGGCGCGCGCTGCGCGGGAGTTGTCGCTAGGCGCCGATGTGGCCCCCGTGGCCGAAGGCGGGGGCAGCGAGGTGGTTGAAGTCGGCCGGGCCTTCAACAGCATGCGCGAGCGTATCAGCCGCTACCTGACCGAACGCAGCCAGCTGTTCAGCGCTATTTCCCATGACCTGCGCACGCCCATCACGCGCTTGCGCCTGCGCGTCGAACTGCTGGAAGACGAGCGCCTGCAGGCCAAGTTCAGCCAGGACCTGGATGAGCTGGAGCTGTTGGTCAAAGGCGCGTTGCAGTGTGTGAAAGACACCGATATCCACGAGAACATCGAGCCGGTCGACCTTAACCAGGTGCTGGACATCCTGGCTGAGCCTTTCCTTGGCGATGGCCGCATCACGGTGGAGGGCCAAGCGCTGGCGCCCTACCCGGGCAAGCCGCTGGCGTTGCGCCGCTGCATCGGCAACCTGATCGACAACGCCATCAAGTACGGCGAGCGCGCGCGGTTGCGGGTCATCGACAGCGCTGAGGGCTTTGTCCTGCAGGTCGATGACCACGGGCCGGGGGTGCCGCAGCAGCAGATGGAGCAGGTGTTCGAGCCGCACTTCAGGCTGGCCGGGCAGCAGCAGGGGTACGGGTTGGGCTTGGGGATTGCGCGCAACATCGCCCATAGCCATGGCGGTGAAGTGAGCTTGCTCAACCTGCGCGAGGGTGGTTTGCGGGTCACGTTGTATCTGCCGCGAGGGCTGGAGTGAGCGTGTGTGCGGGTATCCCCGCGAATGTCACCAAACGATGACATTCGCGCATCGCTTCGTTACCTGGCGCGTCGGCCACGCCGCTTAGACTGCATGCAACGCAAGCGACCGACTTGCACGGCATAACAACAAGAAAGGTGCTTCGATGAATTCCACGCTCCGTCTCGCTGCCGCGATTTCCCTCGCTTCTCTGTTCCCGCTCAGCGCCCTCGCTGCCGATGCCAAAGGCAATGTCGAGGTCGTGCACTGGTGGACCTCTGGCGGTGAAAAGGCCGCTGTCGATGTGCTCAAGGCGCAAGTCGAGAAAGATGGTTTTACCTGGAAGGACGGTGCAGTTGCCGGCGGTGGCGGTGCCACGGCCATGACCGTGCTGAAAAGCCGCGCGGTGGCCGGCAACCCGCCAGGTGTCGCGCAGATCAAAGGCCCCGATATCCAGGACTGGGCCGCGACCGGCCTGCTCGACAGCGACGTGCTGAAGGACGTGGCCAAGGACGAAAAATGGGACAGCCTGCTCGACCAGAAAGTCGCTAACGTCGTCAAGTACGACGGTGACTACGTCGCGGTGCCGGTCAACATCCACCGCACCAACTGGCTGTGGATCAACCCTGAGGTCTTCAAAAAGGCCGGCATCGAAAAAGCGCCCGCGACCCTCGACGAATTCTACGCCGCTGCCGACAAGCTCAAGGCGGCCGGCTTCATCCCGCTCGCCCACGGTGGCCAGCCGTGGCAGGACAGCACTGTCTTCGAAAGCGTGGCGCTCTCGGTGATGGGCGTGGAAGGTTACAAGAAGGCCATGGTCGACTTGGACAACGCCACACTGACCGGCCCGGACATGATCAAGGCGTTGACCGAGCTGAAGAAGATCGCCACCTACATGGACCCTGACGGCAAAGGCCAGGACTGGAACCTGGAGGCGAACAAGGTCATCAACGGCAAGGCCGGCATGCAGATCATGGGTGACTGGGCCAAGAGCGAGTGGACCTTGGCCAACAAGGTCGCGGGCAAAGACTATCAGTGCGTGCCGTTCCCCGGCACGAGCAATGGCTTCCTGTACAACATCGACTCGCTGGTGGTGTTCAAGCAGAAGGACCCCGGCACGGCGGCCGGCCAGCAGGACATCGCCAGGAAGGTGCTGGGTACGGACTTCCAGAAGGTGTTCAGCACCAACAAAGGCTCGATCCCGGTGCGTAACGACATGCTCGCCGACATGGGCGCGTACGGCTTCGACGCCTGCGCCCAGACCTCGGCCAAGGACTTCCTGGCTGACGCCAAGACCGGCGGCTTGCAGCCGAGCATGGCGCACAACATGGCCACCACGCTGGCCGTGCAGGGCGCCTTCTTCGATGTGGTGACCAACTACATCAACGACCCCAAGGCCGATCCGGCCGACGCGGCGAAGAAGCTGGCAGCGGCGATCAAGGCCGCCCAATAGCCAATTCCAAATCAGGCGCATTGCTCTTGTAGGAGCGGCCTTGCGTCGCGAAGGGCTGCGTAGCAGCCCCAGGCCCTCAAGAAAAAGACAACCCGACAGAGCGTGCAGGCTGCCCGTGGGGCTGCTGCGCAGCCCTTTCGCGACGCAAGGCCGCTCCTACACAAGTGAGCAACGCCTTTAAGGTGATCTATGACCACAACCACCGCCCAACTGCGGGCCTCACCCCTGGACGCTCTCCAGCGCTGGCTACCCAAACTGGTACTGGCACCGAGCATGTTCATCGTCCTGGTCGGCTTCTACGGCTACATCCTGTGGACCTTCGTGCTGTCGTTCACCACCTCGACGTTCTTGCCCACCTACAAGTGGGCGGGTTTAGCGCAGTACGCGCGGCTGTTCGACAACGACCGCTGGTGGGTGGCGAGCAAGAACCTGCTGCTGTTCGGCGGCCTGTTCATCGCCATCAGCCTGGCCATCGGCGTGTTGCTGGCGGTGCTGCTGGACCAGCGCATCCGCCGCGAAGGCTTCATCCGCACTATTTACCTGTACCCCATGGCCCTGTCGATGATCGTCACCGGCACCGCCTGGAAGTGGCTGCTCAACCCCGGCATGGGCCTGGACAAACTGCTGCGCGACTGGGGCTGGGAAGGTTTTCGCCTGGACTGGCTAATCGACCCTGACCGGGTGGTGTACTGCCTGGTGATCGCCGCGGTATGGCAGGCCTCGGGCTTCATCATGGCGATGTTCCTGGCCGGCCTGCGTGGCGTCGATCAGTCGATCATCCGCGCCGCCCAGATGGACGGCGCCAGCCTGCCGCGCATCTACTGGACCGTGGTGCTGCCAAGCCTGCGCCCGGTGTTTTTCAGTGCGCTGATGATCCTCTCGCACATCGCCATCAAGAGCTTCGACCTGGTGGCGGCGATGACCGCCGGTGGCCCGGGGTACTCCTCCGACCTGCCGGCGATGTTCATGTATTCGTTCACCTTCAGCCGCGGCCAGATGGGCATGGGCTCGGCCAGCGCCATCCTCATGCTCGGGGCGATCCTGGCGATCCTCGTGCCTTACCTGTACTCGGAGCTGCGGAGCAAACGCCATGCATAGCCCTGCCGACAAACCGGCGCTGAGCCTCGGCCGCCTGGCCATCCACGCGGTACTGCTGCTTGCCGTGGTGCTGTACCTGGTACCGCTGGTGGTGATGCTGCTGACCAGCTTCAAAACCCCGGAAGACATCAGCACCGGCAACCTGCTGAGCTGGCCGACGGTGGTCAGCGGCATTGGCTGGGTCAAGGCCTGGGGTACCGTCAGTGGTTACTTCTGGAACTCGATCTTGATCACCGTACCGGCGGTGCTGATCTCCACGGCCATTGGCGCGCTGAATGGCTATGTGTTGTCGATGTGGCGCTTCCGCGGTTCGCAGCTGTTCTTCGGTTTGCTGTTGTTCGGCTGCTTCCTGCCGTTCCAGACCGTGCTGCTGCCAGCCTCGTTCACCCTCGGCAAGCTCGGCCTGGCCAGCACCACCGGTGGCCTGGTGCTGGTGCACGTGGTCTACGGCCTGGCCTTCACCACGCTGTTTTTCCGCAACTTCTACGTGAGCATCCCCGATGCGCTGGTCAAGGCCGCGCGCCTGGACGGTGCCGGGTTCTTCACCATTTTCCGCCGCATCATCCTGCCGATGTCGACACCGATCATCATGGTCTGCCTGATCTGGCAGTTCACCCAGATCTGGAACGACTTCCTGTTCGGCGTGGTGTTCTCCAGCGGCGACTCGCAACCGATCACCGTGGCCCTCAATAACCTGGTCAACACCAGCACCGGGGCCAAGGAATACAACGTCGACATGGCGGCGGCGATGATCGCCGGCCTGCCAACCCTGCTGGTCTACGTGGTGGCAGGCAAGTATTTCGTCCGCGGCCTCACCGCCGGCGCCGTCAAGGGGTAAGTCATGGCAACGCTAGAACTTCGCAATGTGAACAAGACCTACGGCAGCGGCCTGCCGGACACCCTCAAGGACATCCAGCTGTCGATCAAGGACGGCGAGTTCCTGATCCTGGTCGGCCCTTCGGGCTGTGGCAAGTCGACCTTGATGAACTGCATCGCCGGCCTCGAGCACATCAGCGGCGGCGCGATCCTCATCGATGACCAGGACGTCAGCGGCATGAGCCCCAAGGACCGGGACATCGCCATGGTGTTCCAGTCCTACGCGCTGTACCCGACCATGAGCGTGCGCGAGAACATCGAGTTTGGCCTGAAGATTCGCAAGATGCCCCAGGCCGCCATCGACGAAGAGGTGGCGCGGGTGGCCAAGCTGCTGCAGATCGAGCACCTGCTGGCGCGCAAGCCGGCGCAGTTGTCCGGTGGCCAGCAGCAGCGTGTGGCCATGGGCCGGGCGCTGGCGCGGCGGCCGAAGATCTACCTGTTTGACGAACCGCTTTCCAACCTCGACGCCAAGCTGCGGGTCGAGATGCGCACCGAAATGAAACTGATGCACCAGCGCCTGAAAACCACCACGGTGTATGTCACCCACGACCAAATCGAAGCCATGACCCTGGGCGACAAAGTGGCGGTGATGAAGGACGGCATCATCCAGCAGTTCGGCACCCCGCAGCAGATCTACAACGACCCGGCCAACCAGTTCGTCGCCAGTTTCATCGGCTCGCCGCCGATGAACTTCATCCCAGCTCGCCTGGCCCGGCAAGAGGGGCGCCTGCTGGCGCTGCTCGACAGCGGCCAGGCGCGCTGTGAGCTGCCCTTGGGCCTGGCCAGTGATGAATTGGACGGGCGCGAGATCATCCTCGGCATCCGCCCCGAGCAGATCGCCATGGGCACGGGGGAGGGCAACGGCCTGCCCGGCATTCGCGCCGAAGTGCAGGTGACCGAGCCCACCGGGCCTGACCTGCTGGTGTTCGTCACCCTCAACCAGACCAAGGTCTGCTGCCGCCTGGCCCCAGATGTGGCGTGCCGGGTTGGCGACAGCCTCAACCTGCAATTCGACCCGGCGCGGGTGCTGCTGTTCGACGCCGCCAGCGGTGAGCGCCTGGACGTGAGCACCGCCAACGCTTCAGTGAAAGACAACGTGACTCACTTCAAGAGCCGTTGAATCGTCTACACCATCAATAAGAAAAAAGAGGACGCAAAGGGATGGAACAGCGCAATCGCATCAAGACCTTGGGCTCATTGGCCTTGCTTGCCGTGGTGGGCAGTAGTGGGGCGCAGGCCGCCGAGGCTTTCTCCAGCGAGTCAAAATGGATGACCGGCGACTGGGGCGGCACCCGCACCGAACTGCTGGAAAAAGGCTACGACTTCACCCTCGACTACGTCGGCGAAGTGGCCGGTAACCTCAACGGCGGCTACAACGACGACAAGACGGCGCGCTACAGCGACCAGTTTGCCCTTGGCGCGCACTTGGACTTGCAGAAGATCCTGGGTTGGCACGATGCCGAATTCAAATTGGCGATCACCGAGCGCAGCGGCCGTAACCTGTCCAACGACCGCATCAGCGACCCGCGTGCCGGGCAGTTCAGCTCGGTGCAGGAAGTGTGGGGGCGCGGCCAGACCTGGCGTCTGACGCAGATGTGGGTCAAGCAGAAGTACTTCGACGGAGCGCTGGACGTCAAGTTCGGCCGCTTCGGCGAAGGCGAGGACTTCAACAGCTTCCCCTGCGACTTCCAGAACCTGGCGTTCTGCGGCTCGCAGGTGGGCAACTGGGTGGGGGGCATCTGGTATAACTGGCCGGTCAGCCAGTGGGCGCTGCGGGTCAAGTACAACATCACGCCGGAATTCTTCGTCCAAGTCGGCGCCTTCGAGCAAAACCCCTCCAACCTTGAAACCGGCAACGGCTTCAAACTCAGCGGCAGCGGCACCAAGGGTGCGATCCTGCCGGTGGAGGCGGTGTGGTCGCCAAAGGTTAATGGCCTACCGGGTGAATACCGCCTGGGTTACTACTACAGCACGGCCAAGGCCGACGACGTGTACGACGACGTCAATGGCAACCCGCAAGCCCTGACGGGCGCCGCTTTCAAGTCGCATTCGAGCAAGCACGGTTGGTGGGTGGTGGCGCAGCAGCAGGTCACGGCCCACGCCGGTGACGTCAACCGTGGCCTCAGCCTGTTCGCCAACTTTACCGTGCACGACAAGGCCACCAACGTGGTCGACAACTACCAGCAGGTCGGCCTGGTGTACAAGGGCGCCTTCGATGCTCGGCCCAAGGATGACATAGGCTTTGGCGTGGCGCGGATCCACGTCAACGACGACGTGAAGAAGCGCGCCGAGCTGCTCAATGGCCAGAGCGGCATCAACGACTACGACAACCCAGGCTTCGTGCCGCTGCAGCGCACCGAGTACAACGCCGAGCTCTATTACGGCTTCCACGTCACCAACTGGCTGACCGTGCGCCCGAACCTTCAGTACATCAAGAGCCCCGGTGGGGTGGATGAGGTGGACAACGCGCTGGTCGCGGGCTTGAAGATTCAGTCGTCATTCTGAGGGCATTTGTTGTAAATTTACGCCAATCCATTTTCGGCTCCCGGCATCCACTGGCTTGCAGTGGTTGTCGGGGATAGGCCGAGACAGCGCTATCTCAAACAACAAGAGCTCTGAACCATGCCCGAACATCCGCTACATCGCTTCTTTTCCTCGCAACGGCCCCGGCCGACGTTCGAGTGGGAGCGTTACCAGCAGCGCGATGTGCTGATCATCGACCACCCCCGTTGCCAGGCGGTATTCAGCCGGCAGGGTGCGCAGTTGCTGCACTTTCAACCGGCCGGCGAACGGCCTTGGCTGTGGTGCGCCGAACAATGGCCGCAAGTGGGCGCCATTCGTGGCGGTGTGCCGGTATGCTGGCCCTGGTATGGCCGTCACCCTAGCGAAGACTTGTGGCCGGCCCATGGTTGGGCGCGCCTGCTCGACTGGAAGCTGGTGGACAGCCGCGAGGATGAAGAGGGTGTGACGCTGAAGTGGCGGTTGGACCTGTGCGACTGGCAGGTCGACCTGCATGCGCGGCTGGGCAGCCGTATGGAGCTGAGCCTGAGCACCGAGCACCAGGACAGCGAACCCTGCCAGCTGAGCCATGCGCTGCTGGCGTACTGGCGTATCAGTGACGTGTCCGAGATAGCGCTGTCTGGGCTCGAGGACATCGAAGGTTACGACCGCCTGAACCGCCAGGCCTGCCGCGAAGATGGCGCGCTGAAGCTCAAGGGCGGCTGCCAGAAAGTGTACCCGGGCACCCCGCGGGTGCAGCTACAGGACCCGGCCTGGCAGCGGGAGCTGTGCATCGATACCGGTGACAGCGACGATACCGTGGTCTGGCACCCGGGCAATCGCCCGCTGATGGGCGTGAGCGGTCGCGAGTGCCTGGGCTTTGTCTGTGTCGAAGCCGCCAGCGGCAGTGGCGAGGGCCTCAGCCTGGCCCCGGGGCAGCGTGCCCACTTGCGTTTGCAGGCGCACCGGCTCAGTTGAGCTCGTCGTCCTCGATCGGGTAGCGGCTGGCGTTGAGGCTTTCCTTGATCTTGCGCAGGTGCGGCTGGAAGTCCACGCCGCGGCGCAGGGTCATGCCGGTGGCCAGCACGTCGAGCACGGTCAGCTGGATGATCCGCGAGGTCATCGGCATGTAGATGTCGGTGTCTTCTGGCAACGGAATGTGCAGGCTCAGGCTGCAGGCCTGGGCCAGCGGCGAGCCGGCAGCGGTCAGGCCCAGTACCGAGGCGCCGTTTTCGCGGGCCACGCGTGCCACCTCGACCAGCTCACGGGTGCGGCCGGTGTAGGAGATGATCACGAACAGGTCGCCGGTGTGGGCCACCGAGGCCAACATGCGTTGCATCAACACGTCGGCGTGGGCCGACACCGCCAGGTTGAAGCGGAAGAACTTGTGCTGGGCGTCCAGCGCCACGGGGGCTGAGGCACCCAGGCCGAAGAAGTGGATCTGCCGGGCCTGGATCATCATGTCCACGGCGCGGCTGACCTGCTGCGGGTCGAGTTGCTGGCAGGCACTGTCGAGCGAGGCGATGGCGCTGCCGAAAATCTTCTGGGTGTAGGCGGCAGGGTCATCGTCGGCCTCGACCGCGCGGCTGACATAGGCAGCGCCACTGGCCAGGCTCTGCGCCAGTTGCAGCTTGAGCTCGGGGTAGCCGCTGACGCCGAACGAACGGCAGAAGCGGTTGACGGTCGGTTCGCTGACCTTGGCCGCCTGGGCCAGCGCAGCAATGCTGAACCGGGTGGCTTGTTGTGGGTTGAGCAGGATGACTTCGGCGACTTTGCGTTCGGCCTTGTTCAGCTCGTCGAGGCGTCCCTGGATCTGTTCCAGGAGGTTTCGCACGCGGTCCATGGGTGTGTCCTTGGGTCGGGAAGACAGCCGGCTGACGGAGCAGCAGGCCTTTTGCACGGTCGTCTATCGTACTGTCGGTGCGTGTGGCGCACCACTTGTCTGTAATACTCGTCGGTAATGTTGTTAGTTTTACTACATTACCCCTTGAAAACCGTATGTGAAAGCGGTATTCCTAGACCAACTTTAGGAAAGAACCAACATCATGGCTGCGATCAGTGTCGAACCTTGCACCTTTGCCCTGTTTGGCGCCCTGGGCGACCTGGCATTGCGCAAGCTGTTTCCTGCGCTCTACCAGCTCGACCGCGCCGACCTGCTGCACCCGGACACGCGTCTGTTGGCGCTGGCCCGCGAGAGCGGCAGTGCGCAGGAACACCTGAACACCATCGAAGCGCATTTGCGCCGGCATGTCCCTGACGCCGACCTCGAGCCCGCGACACTGGGCCGCTTCCTCGGCCGGCTGAGCTACCAGCACCTGGATTTTCTCCAGCCCGAGGGCTACCAGGCGCTGGCTGAGCAATTGCCGGGCGAGTTGCCCTTGATTGCCTATTTCGCCACGGCGGCAGCCGTTTATGGCGCCATCTGCGAGAACCTCGACAGAGCCGGCCTGGCCTCCCGTACCCGGGTGGTGCTGGAAAAGCCGATCGGCCACGACCTGGAGTCGTCGCGCCGGGTCAACGATGCCGTGGCACGGTTCCTCCCCGAGAACCGGGTGTACCGCATCGACCACTACCTGGGCAAGGAGACGGTGCAGAACCTGATCGCGCTGCGCTTTGCCAACAGCCTGTTCGAAACCCAGTGGAACCAGAATTCGATCTCCCATGTGGAGATCACTGTCGCCGAAAAGGTCGGCATCGAAGGCCGCTGGGGCTATTTCGACAAGGCCGGCCAGCTGCGTGACATGATCCAGAACCACCTGCTGCAGCTGTTGTGCCTGATCGCCATGGACCCGCCCAGCGAACTTTCAGCCGACAGCATTCGCGACGAGAAGGTCAAGGTGCTCAAGGCCCTGGCACCGATCACCGGCGAAGGGCTGAGCACCCGTGTGGTGCGTGGCCAGTACATTGCCGGTTACAGCGACGGCAAACCGGTGCCCGGTTACCTGGAAGAAGACAACGCCAACGCGCAGAGCGACACCGAGACGTTCGTTGCCCTGCGCGCCGACATCCGCAACTGGCGCTGGTCGGGCGTGCCGTTCTACCTGCGCACCGGCAAGCGCATGCCGCAGAAGCTGTCGCAGATCGTCATCCACTTCAAAGAAACACCGCACTACATCTTCGCCCCGGAACAACGATTGCAGGTGGGTAACAAGCTGATCATCCGCCTGCAACCGGACGAAGGTATTTCTTTAAGGGTGATGACCAAGGAGCAAGGCCTGGACAAGGGCATGCAACTGCGCAGCGGCCCGTTGCAGCTGAATTTTTCCGATGCCTGGCGCAGCGCGCGGATTCCGGATGCCTACGAACGCCTGTTGCTCGAGGTGATGCGCGGCAACCAGAACCTGTTCGTGCGCAAGGATGAAATCGAATATGCCTGGAAATGGTGCGACCAGTTGATCGCCGGCTGGCAAAGCGCAGGTGATGCGCCCAAGCCTTACGCGGCGGGCTCCTGGGGGCCGATGAGCTCGATTGCACTGATTACACGAGATGGGAGGGCGTGGTATGGCGATATCTGAACTGCAACTGCCGGCGGCGGTGAAGGCGCACGAACTGGCGGATGCCAAGACCTTGGCCGCAACGCTGGCCCGGGATGTGGCCGAGCGCCTGCGAGCAGCAATTGCCGCCAAAGGCCAGGCCTGCGTGGTGTTGTCCGGTGGGCGCAGCCCGGTGCCGTTTCTCGAGCGCTTGGCCGCCGAGGCGCTGGACTGGTCGAAGGTCACCGTGAGCCTCGCGGATGAGCGCTGGGTGCCGGTGGAGCATGCCGACAGCAATGCCGGCCTGCTGGCCCGCCATTTGCTCAAGGGCGCGGCCGCCAAGGCATGCTTCATGGGCCTGTATCAGCAGGCCGAAAATCTTGAACGCGCCGCCGCCAACGCCGACCAGGCGCTGGCAGACCTGCCCGCCATCGATGTTTTGGTGCTGGGCATGGGTGACGATGGCCATACCGCCTCGCTGTTCCCGAACAGCCCCAACCTGGACGAAGGCCTGGCCCCAAACAGCTCCCGTCGCTGCCTGCCGATGCTGGCGCCCAGCGTGCCACACCAGCGCCTGTCGATGACCCGCGCCTTGCTGGCCAGTGCCGCGTTTACCGCGCTGTCCGTGCAAGGCCAGGGCAAACTCGCTACCCTGCGCGCCGCGCTGGCTGGCGAAGACCTTACCGAAATGCCGATACGCGCCTTTCTTCACGACCCCCTGGACATCTACTGGTGCCCATGAGCCAAGGATCCACTGTCATGACCACCCTTGAACGCCCACAGACTCTGCTCTCGATGGCCGACAAAGCCGCCCGGATCGACGCGATCTGCGATAAGGCGCGCATCCTGCCGGTGATCACCATCGCCCGTGAGGAAGACATCCTGCCGCTGGCCGACGCCTTGGCTGCGGGCGGCATTCGTACCCTTGAGGTGACCCTGCGTTCCCAGCACGGCCTGAAGGCCATTCAGGTGCTGCGCGAGCAGCGCCCAGAGCTGTGCATTGGTGCCGGTACTGTGCTCGATCGCAGCATGTTCGCGGCAGTCGAAGCGGCTGGCGCGCAGTTCGTCGTCACCCCGGGCATCACCCAGGACATTCTCGAAGCCGGTGTGCAAAGCGATATCCCGCTGCTGCCGGGTATCAGTACGCCGTCCGAGATCATGATGGGCTACGCCTTGGGCTATCGCCGGTTCAAGTTGTTCCCGGCGGAAATCAGCGGTGGCGTGGCGGCGATCAAGGCGTTTGGCGGCCCGTTTGGCGACATTCGTTTCTGCCCGACCGGCGGGGTAAACCCGGCCAATGTGCGCAACTACATGGCGCTGCCCAACGTGATGTGCGTGGGTGGCACCTGGATGCTCGACAGCAGCTGGATCAAGAACGGCGACTGGGCACGGATCGAGGCGTGCAGTGCCGAGGCGATGGCGTTGTTGGACGCTAACTGAGTTTGTTGTGTGCTTTACGGCTTATGGGCGCTTGGTCGGCGCCCCCTTTTTTTACCTTGATCCGGTTGTTAATCCCTTCTAGCTGTCCAGTGTGCATGGGCAAACGCACCCTGCTCAGGATGCCGCGCCAGTAGCCCCTCCGACGTTTAGCAAACTGCTTCAGTGCTTCCATCAGCAAGCCATGCCACTGCGCTTGCTTGATGAGCTTACGTGGAAGTTTGTCATGCCGCAGGCGGTTGGCCTCATCCACTCGAACCCAGTTAATCATCATCTATCAAGCCGCCGTTCTTGTTTCTGTCTTTCCCGGGATTCCGTGAAGAACCTTTTTTAAGTGTTAAGAAGCATCTTAGCTGAAGATGCTGTGACAGCGACTTAGTGGTCTACACCTATTTCCCTGCGAGAAATCAATCGCAGCCACACTTTTCCAGTATTCAGTGAAGAACTCTTTAATGTCTGCTGTTGTGCAGTGCATTGATGCTTTCAATCTTAATGCAGTCAGCCCTCTGCTCATGGGGCTTATTTAAACGGGGTGAGAACTCTTTCCCGATTATTTATGCCATAAAGTGATGGCTATGATGATGCGCCAATTTTGATCGCGGAGCGTCAGTAATGAGTGATTACGCATCAGTAAGATTTAAAGGGTCGTATGAAATAGAGCGAAGTCTTTACTCCTTGAGTGTAGGCGAGTCTGGAGTTTTGGTAGGTGGTGATACGGTTCTAGGCGCTATACATGTTCACGGAGAGTCACTGGAGTGTTTCACTCGGCCGGTCTATGCGTATCTGGCGCATTGTGAGATGGTGCAAAGCACCGTCTCGGGGGGCTTTGTTCATCGTCAATCCTATCAATGCGGTTTCAGTAGCTGGTTTTATTCCGAAGTGGTGGGGGGCTTCAAAGTCAGTCCGGGCATCGATCGAGTCAATGCCCTGTCGGGCATTGTGAGTGGTGTATCTCCGCACAAACTGTGGGCGAAGCCAAGTGCTTGTTTCAAGGACATTTCCCTGGGTGGAGGGGGGCACTTCTCTGTCTATCAAATGCACATGGTGTATGCCCATTGTGCAGTGGATAAGTCATTAAAAAAAATTCAGGGCAGTCACACGCTATCTGAGGCATTTCATAGTGTTGATAGCCAACGGATCATGCTGTCGTCCCTTGGCTTCGACCGGATCTTGGCAGTCAAGCTTGAAGATAGCGTCGAGCCTGAGTCGTGGAGTGCAGTAAAGCAGAAACTACTGCAGGAATCAGCTGGCGATATGACGTCGTTCGCTGATGTCGGACAGATTGAGAAATTCAATCGTTACATTTGAGTAAGAATACTGGAGATGTTGCATGAGCTTTATTGATAAAGAAATGATCAGGCAGATTGATAATTTCCCTCACAAGCGTGGGCTTTACGACATTGAGAAGCATTTATATGGGGGGGATGGAAAAGTCAATGCTGGCTGCTGGATTTTTGGCGATACTGTCTATGGGGATATGTATCTCGGGAGTCAGAACTGGGGTACCTACAGTACGCCGATCTTGGCCTATCTTGAGTACCTGGGGATAGCTCGCGTACCCAGTAAAGTCACGCATGCTGAGGAAGTTTCCACTGTAGAGGGATACAGTTACGCATTCACTTCTTCCATGGAAGCTGAAGTCAATCTAGGTGCTGGTTTTTTGGGCAGTTCAGTGGGGGTGAAGTTAACGTCTAGTGCGACTGAGGGAATCAGCAAATCAAGTGCCCGCTCCCGAAAAATTGAAATTGAAGGACCTGGAGTTTATGGTTTTTATCAGATGCATTTGGTATATGCCCATTGTGTCACGGGGGCTGGGAGTCTTGCAGATTACTTCAAGTATGCAAAGACAAAACAAATAGGCGGTGAGGCATTCAGGGAAGACCTCTGTATTCTGACCTCGATGGCAACCAGTTCCATTATCACTGTGGCCAGCGCGAACTCTGTGAAGCCATTAGGGTGGAGTGAGATACAAGAAGCCGCCTTGATGAAGGGGCACAACTTCCCTGGAAATAGTGGCCGATGGATATTTAATTACGGCGCTTACCATACGCCTGGCAGCCGATACTGAGTGAGGGTGATGCTGTAAAAGAAACCGCACGCTGGGTGCGGTTTCTTTACAACGCGCATCAGGCCGCTTTGGCTTCCTGCTGGCTCAGCGAGCGGTTAAGCGCGCTGAACAATGCCTTGAAGCTGGCTGTGGTGATGTTTTCATCGATGCCCACACCATGAACCGGGCGGCCGCCGGCTACGCGCAGCTCGATGTACGCTGCCGCCTTGGCATTGGTGCCGGCGCCAATGGCGTGCTCGTTGTAATCCATGATTTCTACGGCGATCGGCAGGCCGGCCACCAGGGCTTCCAGGGCGCCATTGCCCTTGCCGCGCCAGTGCAGGGTGGTTTCGCCTTCGCCGGCGACTTCCACTTCCACGGCGCTGTGGCCGTTTTCTTCCTGCAGGCGGTGGCTGACCAGCGCATACGGGGCGTTGGCCTGGAGGTATTCCTTCTGCAGCAGGCTGTAGATCTGCTTGGCGGTCATTTCCAGGCCGAGGCGGTCGGTTTCACCCTGTACCACTTGGCTGAATTCGATCTGCATGCGGCGCGGCAGGCTGATGCCGTATTCCTGCTCGAGCAGGTAGGTGATGCCGCCTTTGCCCGACTGGCTGTTGACGCGGATGACCGCCTCGTAGCTGCGGCCGATGTCGGCCGGGTCGATCGGCAGGTAGGGCACTTCCCACAGCTCGCCTTCCTGTTGCTTGGCGAAGCCCTTGCGGATGGCGTCCTGGTGCGAGCCGGAGAACGCGGTGTGGACCAGGTCGCCCACGTACGGGTGACGTGGGTGCACCGGCAGTTGGTTGCACTCTTCGACGACTTTGCGCACGCCGTCGATGTCGGAGAAGTCCAGCTGCGGGTCGATGCCTTGGGTGTAGAGGTTCAGTGCCAAGGTCACCAGGTCGACGTTGCCGGTACGCTCGCCGTTGCCGAACAGGCAGCCTTCGGCGCGATCGGCGCCGGCCATCAGGCCCAGTTCGGTGGCGGCGATGCCGGTGCCGCGGTCGTTGTGGCAGTGCAGGCTGATGATCACGCTGTCACGGCGGCTGATGTTGCGGCAGAACCACTCGATCTGGTCGGCGTAGATGTTCGGCGTGGCGACTTCTACGGTGGCCGGCAGGTTGAGGATCAGCTTGTGCTCAGGGGTCGGGTTCCACACCTCGATGACCGCGTCGCAGACTTCCTTGGCGAACTCCAGCTCGGTGGCGCTGAAGGTTTCAGGCGAGTACTGGAAGGTCCACTGGGTTTCCGGCTGCTGGGCGGCATACTTGACGAACAGTTTGGCCGCGTTCACCGCGATGTCTTTCACGCCTTGCTTGTCCTGGTTGAAGACAATGCGGCGGAACGACGGGCTGGTGGCGTTGTACAGGTGGACGATGGCCTTCTTGGCACCGCGCAGCGATTCGAACGTACGGGCGATGAGGTCTTCACGGGCCTGGGTCAGCACCTGGATGGTGGTGTCGTCCGGGATGTGGCCGTCTTCGATCAGGGTACGTACGAAGTCGAAATCGGTTTGCGAAGCGGACGGGAACGAGGCTTCGATTTCCTTCACGCCAACCTGCACTAGGGTCTTCCAGAAACGCAGCTTCTTCTCCGAATCCATCGGCTCAATCAGCGACTGGTTGCCATCACGCAGGTCGGAGCTGCACCAGATCGGCGCTGCAGTGATGGTTTTCGACGGCCAGGTGCGGTCAGGCAGGTCGATGGTCGGGAACGCGCGGTATTTCTTCGAAGGGTCTTTGAGCATGGTCATGGAAGCAATCCTTTTGTATGCGGCCGAGATCGGGCCTGCCGAGCAATAACGAGATGAAAAGGCGAGGCGACGCGATTCACCCTGGTAGTCGGGCACTGACCAGGCAGAGGCTGCGATGTTGTCGGAGCAGAATGAGGGTGCTGAAGGTTTTCATGCCTCAACCCTAACCAGTGGGGTGAGGGATGGCAAGTGTTCGTAAAAAATTGAGAGAAATGCTCAAAAAAAGCTGAGTGGCGAGATTTTATCGCTGAAAATTAATTCAGGTCTTTGAATTGTTGCGCGGTATATTTCGATGGCGCAACAGAGGGGAAGTGATGTCGACTGTGACGGCCTCTTCGCGGGTAAACCCGCTCCCACAGGGTTTCGCGATCCCTGTAGGAGCGGGTTTACCCGCGAAGCAGGCGCTGCCGATCTCAGGGCTGGAATGCGCCGATGAAGATAGCGGGATCGACCCGAGCATCATTCAGGCTGACATTCCAGTGCATGTGCGGCCCGGTCGCCCGCCCGGTCGACCCCACGCGCCCGACCACATCGCCTCGGCGCAGCTGTTGGCCAACCTGCACATCGATCTTCGACATGTGGCAGAACATGCTGATGAAGCCCTGGCCGTGGTCGACGAACACCGTGCGGCCGTTGAAGAAGTAATCACCCACCAGGATTACCTTGCCGTTGGCCGGGGTCTTGATCGGCGTGCCGGCCGGTACGGCGAAGTCCAGCCCGGCATGCGGGTTGCGCTCTTCGCCGTTGAAGAAGCGGCGCACGCCGAACTTGCTCGACAGCGGGCCGCTGACCGGTTTGTCGAGGATCAGGTTGCTCGGCAGGGTCGGGCTGAAGCTGCGGTAGGCCTTGATCTGCTCGGCCAGCTCGCGGTCGATGCGCTTGAGGTCGGCCGGGTTTGGGTTGACCTGGCGCGTGTTCTTCAGGGTGATGCGCTGCTCGGGGTAGTTCTTGCTGCCGACCGTGAAGGGCAGGTTGCGGCCACCTTGGCTCAACACCGCGGTGCCGGGCTTCTGGGTCAGCGGAATGCCGACGATCGCCAGCCAGTTGTCCTGTTCCTTGACCACCAGCACCGGCTTGCCGTCAAAGCGCGCGTTTGGCGCTGCGCTGCCGGGCCCTAGATCGACCACCGCCACGCCGCCGGGCACCGGTTTGTTCAAGGTACGGGTGATATAGCTGGCCTGGGCGCCGCTGGCCAGCAACAGCAGGGAAAGGGCGAGCAGGGGCGCGAACAGGCGGGGCATGGGTCAGTCCAGTAGTGAGAGGGTGACGGGCGTCAGGTGGTTGTCTTCGACGCGCACCTGCAGTTCGCCTTCATTGAGGCGGGCGGTCAGGCGCTGGCCGTTGTGGGTTTGCTCGGCGCTGCGGATGGCCTGGCCACGCTCATCGAGCAGGATGCTGTAGCCGCGGGCGAGGGTGGCCAGCGGGCTGACCACTTGCAGCGTCTGCAGTTGTGCCTGGAAGCGCTGGCGACGGTCCTTGAGCACCTCGCGCATGGCCCGGGGCAGGCGTTCGGCGAGGCTGTCCAGGCGCTGGTTGAGCAGCTTCAGGGTGCGACCTGGGTGTTGCGCGGCCAGGCGCGTGTCGAGGCGCCCCAGGCGCTCGCGGCGCTGGTTGAGGTTGTTCAGGAAGGCGCGACGCAGGCGCATGTCCAAGTCGTCCAGGCGCTGGGCTTGCTGGCGCAGGCGCTCACCCGGATGGCGCAGGCGTCGGGCCAGCGATTCCACGCGCAGGCGGTCGTGGCTCAGGCGGTTTTGCATGCGCAGCAGCAGGCGCCGTTGCAGGCCGTCGAGGCGTTGCTGCAGGCCGCTGTTGTCGGGGGCCAGCAGTTCGGCGGCGGCCGATGGCGTGGGGGCGCGTACGTCGGCGACGAAATCGCAGATCGACACGTCGGTCTCATGGCCGACGGCGCTGACGATGGGCGTGACACAGGCGGCCACGGCACGTGCCACGGCTTCCTCGTTGAAGCTCCACAGGTCTTCCAGTGAGCCGCCGCCACGGGCCAGGATCAGTGCATCGAAACCGAGGCTGTCGGCCAGTTGTACGGCGCGCACGATCTGGGCGATGGATTCGCGGCCCTGTACGGCCGTAGGGATCAGGTTCAGTTCGACCTGCGGGGCGCGGCGGCCGAATACGCTGATGATGTCGCGGATCACCGCGCCGGTGGGCGAGGTGATGATGCCGATGCGCTGCGGGTGGGCCGGCAGCGGCTTTTTGCGCTCGGCGCTGAACAGGCCCTCGGCGCCGAGTTTTTCTTTCAAGGCCTCGAATGCCAGGCGCAGGGCGCCATCCCCGGCCGGTTCGACGGTGTCGAGAATCAGCTGATAGTCGCCACGCCCCTCGAACAGCGAGACCTTGCCCCGCACCCGCACCGCGAGGCCATCACGCAGGGCCTGGCGGACCCGCGTGGCGTTCTGGCGGAACAGCGCGCAGCGCACCTGGGCGCCGCTGTCCTTGAGGGTGAAGTACATGTGGCCGGAGGCCGGGCGGGCGAGGTTGGAAATCTCGCCTTCCACCCAGACGCTGCGGAATACGTCTTCCAGCAGCACCCGGGCGCGGCCGTTGAGCTGGCTGACGGTGAGGACCTCGCGGTCCAGGCCGAGTCGTTCGAAAGGGTCTCTGATCATGGCGGGCATCATAAAGGACATCGGGGGGTGGCGGGAATTGGGTTGGGGGCGTGCGGGTGTAGGGCGTTAGATTTTTAGCGCCTGGGAGATCGAGCGCCGCCCGCGCGGCGCTTCGCGGGGCAAGCCCGCTCCCACATCTGTTTCGGGCCAATTATTCCTGACAAATTCGCGCGCGGCCCCTTGGCGGCCGCCTCAATTTCGAGTTGGACAGACAAGGCGGTCGCGCGCCCATGCCACAGGTCTGACTGGCCCGAAACAGATGTGGGAGCGGG
>NZ_JAPFCE010000074.1:0-24589 GCF_026240895.1 Pseudomonas sp. DCB_AW | reverse complement strand
CAAACTAACCCCCAACCTTCCTGAGCCAGCCCCCCACATCCTGATAAATCTCCCCCACCTGCCCCACAATCCCGGACATTCGCAAGAAGTCATGGGTCAGCCCCTCGACCCGAGCAAACGTCACCTCGGTCCCCCCCGCCACCAGCCAGTCTCGGTAGGCAAGCCCTTCGTCATGCAACGGATCGTACTCGGCCACGAACAGGTACGCCGGCGCCAACGGCTCGCGTACCGTCGACAGCAAGGGCGACACACGCCAGTCCAGACGCTGCTCCGGCTGCGGCGCATAGTGCTGGTAGAACCATTCCAGGGTAGGCGTTTCCAGCAGGTACCCCTCGGCATGCTCGCGGTGAGAGTCGCGCTGGCAGGAAATGTCTGTCACCGGGTAGAACAGCAACTGCGCCAGCGGCTTGAACGCCAGCGCTTCGGGCTGCTCGACGGCCGTGATGGCCAGCACGGCGGCCAGGCTGGCACCGACGCTGTCCCCGGCCACCACCACCCGGCGGTTGTCCAAGCCCAACGCCCCAGCCTGCTCGGCCAGCCAGTTGGCGGCATCCAGCACATCGTGCAGCGCTATCGGAAACTGCTGCTCCGGCGCCAATCGGTAGTCCGGCGCCAGCACCGCGAACTCGCCCATGGCTGCCAGGCGGCGGCACACCGAATCATGCGAGTCGAGGCTGCCCACCACATAGCCACCACCGTGCAGGTAGAAGATCACCGGCTGCAAGGCATCGCCTGCGCCGCCCTCGCGGTACAGCCGTGCTGGCAGGCTGGCGCCATCGCGCGCCGGGACCTGCAGCTCGCTCACCGCCACGCTGCCGGGCGGGCTTGGGTCGAGCACTTGCGAACTGCCCTCGAACTCGGCCCGGGCCTGGGCCACGTCCATCGCGTGCATGGGCAGGCTTCTGCCCGTCAACCGGCCAAATTCGACCAGCTCCAGAAATCCCGCCAGATCAGGGTGCAATGCCATGTCGGATCCTTGCTTGAACAATATGACTGCTGTCCCTACGGGACGTAGAAGGCCCACCGAAAATTAGCCGTAAGCGCCGCTAAATCGATGGCCGACACACTCGTTATCCCTGCACAACGAAATCCCGTCAGAGGCTAACCGTGGACCTTCAGAGCATCCTCAGCAAACTGTTCGCCAACGCCCATGCCGTCGGCATCGAAGGCGTGTTCCAGTTCGTCTTCGGCCCGGACCGTGCCTTCTGGTCGGAAGTGCGCGACACCAGCCGCACCGGTGCAGGCCGGCACAGCACCCCGGATGTCACCATCGAGGTGGCCGAGCGCGACTTCCTCGGCATCATGGGCGGCACGGCCAACGTCGAGGAGCTGTTCGCCAGCGCACGCCTGAAGATCACCGGCAACATGGGCCTGGCCACCTTGCTACCGCAAATCATCAACAACGCCCGCAAAGGCGCCGCAGCGACCAAGGTGGCGATGAACCAGCGCTACCCAACGCCGGCACGCCTCAGCGAGCGGGTCTCGGCCGCGCTGCCGGTGCAGCGCGAAGTGCAGCGCATTGCCCGGGCAGACATGCCCCTGCAACGGTTTCAAAGCGACTACCTGGCGCACGGCATACCGGTGGTGCTCAGCGATGCCCTGCAGGACTGGCCAC
The DNA here is from genome assembly GCF_026240895.1 of Pseudomonas sp. DCB_AW. Classification (NCBI taxonomy): domain Bacteria; kingdom Pseudomonadati; phylum Pseudomonadota; class Gammaproteobacteria; order Pseudomonadales; family Pseudomonadaceae; genus Pseudomonas; species Pseudomonas sp. DCB_AW. The sequence goes on along the minus strand of NZ_JAPFCE010000074.1, from coordinate 22,974 downwards.
TGTTCACCATGGGCCGCGAAGCGTCACTTGAGCATTTCGCCGAACTGCAAGGCATTACCCGGCACGGTGACTACGTCAAAAAAACCTTCTCTACCGACCGCGACTTCCGCTCGACCTCCATGGCCGATTTCATCGCCTCGCTGGACACCCCGGCCAAGCCTGGCGAAACGCCGGCTTACATGGGCAACAACATCGTCCCGGAAAAACTCCTGACCCTGATCCGCTTTCCGGACTACTTCGAGCGCCAGCGCTTCATCTCGCCACGCATCTGGATCGGCCCAAAGGGCACCCTGACGCCCCTGCACCGCGACGACACCGACAACCTGTTCGCCCAGGTGTGGGGGCAGAAGTCGTTCATCCTGGCTGCGCCCCACCACCGTGCGGCGCTGGGCACCTGGTCGACCAGCCCCAAGGGCGGCCTGGACGGCTGCGATTTCAACCCCGACGCACCGGACTACCAGCGCTTCCCAGCCGCGCGTGACGTGCCGTTCCTGCGCGTGGTGCTGCAGGCCGGTGACCTGTTGTTCCTGCCTGAAGGGTGGTTCCACCAGGTGCAGTCGGTGTCGACGTCGTTGTCGGTGAACTTCTGGGTGAATTCCGGGCGCGGCTGGTAGCCGCACCTGCGGGGTTAATTTGCAGTGGCGTCGGCTCGTTCCTAGAGAAACCGCTTGCAAGAGGACTCCCGCATGGCCAACCCCACCCGCCTGTCCCAGGCGCTGCAGCAAGGCTTGCGCCGGCTGGTCAAGGGCCGCTCGCCGAGCACCAGCGCCTACCGCGTGTTCGACCTGGTGCTGGCCCGGCGCATCAGCCTCAGCCCGTCGCTGACGCGCCTGGTCTTCACCGGCCCCGATGTTGCGCAAATGTGCACCTTGGCCCCTGACCAGCGCGTGAAGCTGTTCTTCCCGGCCCCCGATGGCTCGCTGCCGAGCCTGCCGAACGAGCTGCACTGGAAGGCCGCGCACAGCGCCCTGCCGCCGGCCCAACGCCCACCGATGCGTACCTACACCATTCGAGACTTGCGCCGGGAAGCCCTGGAGGTCGATGTCGATTTCGTGTTGCACGGCGTCAACGGGCCTGCCTCGGCCTGGGCCACCCACGCCCAGGTGGGCGATGGCCTGCAAATGGTTGCACCCAATCTGGCCTATGCCGGTGACCCGGGCGGTTATGAATGGAAGCCGCCGCAAGGCGTACGCAATGTTTTGCTGATAGGCGATGAAACGGCGCTACCGGCCATCGCCGGCATTCTCGAACAATTGGCCGACATGCAGCCCGAGCTTGCGGTGCAAGCCTTTATCGAGGTGCCCCTGGAGGCCGACTGCCTGGCGCTGCGCCACAGCGCCGCCGCCCACGTGCACTGGCTGCCCCGCGAGCTGCTGCACTGCGAGCATGGCCAGGCCATGCAGCATGCCGTGCGCGAACTGGCCAGCCTGCCGGATGGCAGCGCCGCGCCCCGGCTGAAACTGGAAGAGGTGGACATCGACACGCGCATCTTGTGGGAACAGGCCAGCACACGCCACAGCGCATTCCATGCCTGGGTGGCGGGCGAGTCGGCGACCGTGATGGATATCCGCCGGTACTTGATCAAGGAACGCGGATTGCCGCGAGACAGCCTGACGCTGATGGGGTATTGGCGGGCTGGGCGCACTTTCGACTGATGCAGTAATGCCGGGGGGCGCTGTGCGCCCCCGGTAATGATCAGACAGCTGCCCTGATGGCTTCGGCAAACCGCTGCGCCACGTCGTCGATCTGCTCGCCACTGATGATCAACGGCGGCAGGAAGCGCACCACCGCGCCATGGCGCCCACCCAGCTCCAGGATCAGGCCACGCTTGAGGCACTCACGCTGCACCTTCGGCGCAAGCTCACGGTTGGCCACAGGGTGGCCCAGGGCATCGCGCTGGCCCTGCGGGTCGACCAACTCCACCCCAAGCATCAGCCCACGCCCACGGATATCACCCAGTTGCGGGTAATCCCGCTGCAGGTGAAGCAAATGCTGGCGCAGGCGCTGGCCCATGGCCTCGGCATGCTCGGCCAGGCGATGTTCGACCAGGTAATTAATCACTGCGGAACCTGCTGCCATGGCCATCTGGTTACCACGGAAGGTGCCGGCATGGGCGCCCGGCTTCCAGGTGTCCAGCCAGTCGCGGTACACCACCACTGCCAGCGGCAGGCTGCCGCCAATTGCCTTGGACAAGGTCACCACGTCCGGCACGATTCCGGCATGCTCGAAGGCGAACATCCGCCCGGTGCGGGCGAAGCCGCTCTGGATCTCGTCGACGATCAGCGCCACCCCCGCTTGCTCGGTGATCCGCCGCACGCCCTTGAGCCACTCGATATCGGCCGGGATCACCCCGCCCTCGCCCTGCACCACTTCAAGAATCACTGCCGCCGGCAGCGGCACACCGCTTTCTGGGTCGAGCAGCAGGTTTTCCAGGTAATGCAGGTTAGCCTTCACCCCCGCTTCGCCACCCAGACCGAACGGGCAACGGTAGTCGTACGGGTACGGCATGAACTGCACACCGTTGCCCAACAAGGCACCCAACGGCTGCTTGGGCCCGTGGCTGCCCATCAGGCTCAGCGCACCTTGGCTCATGCCATGGTAGGCACCTTGGAAGGCCAGCACGGTGCTGCGCCCCGTGGCGCCGCGCACCAGTTTCAGCGCCGCCTCAACGGCATCGGTCCCGGTCGGGCCGCAGAACTGCACCTTGGCTTCCCGGCGCAGCGCCTCGGGCAGCACGCCGAACAGGTCCTGAACAAAGCGGTCCTTGACCGGCGTGGTCAGGTCGAGGGTGTGCAGCGGCAGTTCGTCGGCCAGCACACGCTGGATAGCCTCGATCACCACCGGGTGGTTATGGCCCAGGGCCAAGGTGCCGGCACCGGCCAGGCAGTCGATGAACTGACGGCCTTCGACATCTTCGACATGGATGCCACGGGCGCGCTTGAGGGCCAGCGGGATGCGCCGCGGGTAGCTGCGGGCGTTGGATTCCTGTTGCTGCTGGCGTTGCAGCAAGGGCGAATCGGTGAACGCGTACAGGGGTTGCGGCGCACTGGCCGGCAAGACCTGGGCAAAGCTGGAAGCGGTCGACATGGGTAGATCCTCGCAAGCAAGCGAAAGTGCCCCGCCACGCCCCTGTAAGCAGATGTGTGCGGGTAGTTGTCGCTTGGAGAACGCTTCAGCGCAAGGAGGATTTAGCGGTTGTTGTGGGATTTTTACAGCCTGGGCCGGCCAATAGGCCGGCCCAGGCCGCATATCAACGCCCCGAACGCGCCGGTACCTGCAACAGCACCCGCAAGCCATCGCCACGGCTGTCGAAGCGCAGGCTGCCGGCACAGCGTTGGACGATTGCCTGGACGATCGCCAAGCCCAACCCACACCCGCCACTCTGGCCGTTGCGCCAGAAACGCTCGGTCAGGTGCTGCAGGTCTGCTTCAGCAATGCCCGGCCCGTGGTCGCGCACCATGAAGCCCACCTGGCCGTCAGTCATCTGCACCTCCAGCTCCACCGCGCTTTCGCCACCATGGCGCAGGGCGTTGTCCAGCAGGTTGCGCAAGGCCGCAACTGCCAGCGGCGCGGGCATGCCCAAGTAGATTTGCGTGGCCTCCTCGGGCAGGCGCAATACGATGCGACGGTTATCGCCACCGCCGGCATCCTGCACCGCCTGGCGGGCGACCTGCTCGGCGCTGCACTGCACGCCATCCTCGAACGACAGGCTGCCTTCCACACGCGCCAGCATCAGCAGTTGCTCAAGCGTGCGGTGCATGCGGTCGGTACCTTGCTCGGCATGCTCCAGTGCCTGTTCACGCACCGCGCCGTCGGTCATCCGCGCTACCTGCAGGTGAGTCTTGATCGCCGTCAGCGGGCTGCGCAGCTCGTGGGCGGCGTCATCGGTCAGGCGCCGTTCGCGCTCGATGGTCTGGGCGATCCGCAGGAACAACTGGTTCTGCGTGTCCAACAGCGGCTGCAGCTCGCTGGGCAGGCCTGCCACCTGCAGGGGTTCGACGCTGTCAGCGCGCCTTCGACGCAAGGCATCGCGCATCCGGTTGAGTGGCTCCAGGCCCTTGCCCAAGCCGATCCACAACAGGCCGAGACTGCCGAGCAATGCCATCAGCACCGGCGCCGAGGCGGCCAGCAGGATCGACTGGTTGAGGGCCTCGCGCTCCATGTGGCGGTCGGCGGTGGTGATGCGCACATCGCCGTGGTTGTAGGTGAACGTACGCCACAACGCGCCGTCGATGGTCTGGTCACGGAAGCCGCTGCGCTGGTCATCCATGGCGCCATCATGCTTGTGGTTGCTGGCCAGGATCTCGCCGCGCAGCGAGCTTACCTGGCACGCCATGCCATCCGGCACGCTGAACTGGTCGGCGGAAAAGTGCGCGTCCTCGCCCTTGGCCGCCAGCGGCTGCGGCAACTGGTCGATCAACCCGGCCACCATGCGTGCCGAGGCCACCAGGCGCTGGTCGAGGGAGAACATCATCTGCTGGCGCAGGTCGCGCAGCATCCACGCGGCAGCCAGTACCCAGATAATCACGAAGGCGCTGCCCAGGATCAGGCTCAGGCGTACCCGCAGGCTCATGAAGCAGCCTCTTCCGGTGCTTGCGCCGGGCCAAGCCGGTAGCCCAGGCCGCGCACGGTCTCGACGATACCGTTGCCAAGTTTGCGGCGCAGGTGGTGGATATGCACGTTGAGGGCGTTGCTTTCGACCTCGTCGCTGAAACCGTACACGCAGTCCTTCAACTGCTCGCTGGACAGCACCCGCCCAGGGTTCTGCAGCAATGCCTGGAGCAGCGCCTGCTCACGTCGGGACAGATCGACCGGCTGCCCGGCCAGGAAGGCTTCGCAGCTGCTAGGGTCGTAACGCAGCGGCCCATGCTCGATGACATTCACCGCGCGCCCGGCCACCCGGCGCAGCAGGGTGTGCAGGCGCGCTGCCAGCTCGCGCAGGTCGAACGGCTTGAGCAGGTAGTCGTCGGCACCGGCTTGCAAGCCATCGACCCGGTCGGTGACCGCATCGCGGGCGGTGAGCACCAGCACAGGCAGGGTCTCGCCCTGCTGACGCAAGCGCCGCAACAGCTTCAGGCCATCCTCGTCGGGCAGGCCGAGGTCGAGGATCATCACATCGAACTGCGCGGCCTGGAGCATCGCCCGCGCACCTGCGGCATTGGCTACCCGGTCCACGGTCAGGCCCTGGGCGGTGAGGCCGGCGCAGATGCCGCTGGCGATCAGGTCATCGTCCTCGCAGAGCAGAACGTGCATGGTGGGGGCTCCGGGGTAAGTGAGGCAGATACTGCACCACGGGTGGATTAAGAGGGGATTATGGACCTTGAGCGTGCGTTTAGGCGGATGTAGGACCGGGTTAACCTTGGGTTAATCGACCCAGGCCAGCATGGCCCACTTCATCGTATAGCCAAGGCGAAGACATGCGCGCCCTCTTTCTGTTCCTGGCCCTCCTGCTGGCCGGCCCCCTGCAAGCCAACCCGTTCGAGGTCAAATCCGACTTCCTGCCGGTCGACCAGGCCTTTGTCCTGAGCCACGACCGCCAACCCGACGGCCAGATGCGCCTGTTCTTCCAGATCAAGCAAGGCTACTACCTGTACCAGAAGCGCCTGAAGTTCGACGGCCTGAGCCCCGAGCAGCAGCCTCAGCTGCCCCCCGCGCTCAACCACCATGACGAATTCTTCGGCGACAGCGCGGTGTACCGCGACCAGCTCGAACTGCTGATCCCGGCCAGTGCGCAAGGCCAACTGCGCCTGGGCTGGCAAGGCTGTGCCGACGCCGGCCTGTGCTACCCACCGCAGACCACCGCCATCGACTTGGGCGGCAGCGTGGCCCCCGCCGCCGATCAGGCCAGCGACCAGGCCTTGGCCAGCAACCTGCAACAGGGCAACCTGGCCTGGGGCCTGCTGGCCTTCTTCGGCCTCGGCTTGCTGCTGGCCTTTACCCCCTGCTCGCTGCCGATGCTGCCGATCCTTGCCGGGCTGGTGCTCGGCAATGGCGCCAGTGCCCGGCGCGGCTGGCTGCTGGCCGGGGTCTACGTGCTGAGCATGGCGTTGGTGTACGCCGCCCTGGGGGTAGTGGCCGCGCTGCTCGGCGCCAGCCTGCAGGCCTGGTTGCAGCAACCCTGGCTGCTGGGCAGCCTGGCGGTACTGTTCGTGTTGCTGGCGCTGCCGATGTTCGGCGCCTTCGAGCTGCAGTTGCCCGCTGCCCTGCGCGATCGCCTCGACCGCGCCGGCCAAGGCACCCGCGGCGGCAACCTGTACGGCGCGGCGTTGCTCGGGGCGCTTTCTGGCTTGCTGCTCGGCCCGTGCATGACCGCACCGCTGGCCGGCGCGCTGTTGTATATCGCCCAGAGCGGCGACGTGCTGCAGGGTGCGCTGGTGCTGTTCAGCCTGGGCCTGGGCATGGGCGTGCCGCTGCTGTTGCTGGTGACCCTGGGCAATCGCTACCTGCCACGCCCCGGCGCATGGATGAATCGGGTCAAGGGCGTATTCGGCTTCGTGTTCCTGGCCATGGCCCTGTACACCGTGCGCAGCCTGCTGCCAGAAAGCCTGCTGCTGGCCCTGAGCGGCGCCTGGGTGATCGCCTTGGCCTGGGCCGCCTGGCCGGCCCTGCAACGGTTGCCGGCACTGCGCGCGGTGCCGTTGCTGGGCGCGCTCTGGGGTGCCCTGTTGCTGGTCGGCGCGGCCGCCGGGGGGGATGACCTCTGGCAACCCCTGCGCCCGTTCGCCGGGGGTGCCGCGCCTGCGGCCGGGCAGCACGCCGAGGATGCCTTCGTCACCGTCAACCGCCCCGAGGACCTGCAACGCGAACTGGAGGCCGCCAAAGCCCGTGGCCAGTGGGTGATGGTCGACTACTATGCCGACTGGTGCGTGTCGTGCAAGGTTATGGAAAAAAACGTCTTCACCCGCGCCGACGTGCAAGCCAGCCTGGCCGGCGTGCACCTGATTCGCCTGGACGTGACCGCCGACACCCCGGCGAGCAAGGCATTGTTGCAACGCTACCAGGTACCCGGCCCGCCCAGCATCATCTGGGTCGGCCCGGAAGGCGACGAACGCCGCGCGCGGCGCATCACCGGTGAAGTGGATGCCGCCGCGTTCCTGCAACACTGGACCCAGACCAGGAGCCAAGGCTGATGCTGACCGTAACCCTCGGGCCACTGACCATGGCCCTCAACCACCTGCTGATGCTCACCGCCCTGGTGATCGCCAGCGTGGTCGGCTGGTGGGTCGCCCGACGCGGTGGCGAAAGCCCGGAGTCGGCCCTGTTCAACCTGTTTCTGATCGGTGTGCTGTGCGCGCGCCTGGGCTTCGTCGTGGCCTACTGGCCGATGTACCAGGATGACCTGGTGCAGGTCATCGACATTCGCGACGGCGGCTTCCTGTTCTGGTCTGGCCTTGCCGGCATCGTGCTGGCCGCGCTCTGGCAAGGCTGGCGTCAACCAGGCCTGCGCCGCCCGCTGGCCTGGGCATTGTTCAGCGGCGCGCTGTTCTGGGGCCTGAGCAGTCTGGGCAGCCACCTGTACAGCAAAGGCACCGAGCTGCCTGAGTTGAGCCTGCGCAACGCCGGCGGGCAGACCGTGGCGTTGCACAGTTACCGCGGCAAGCCACTGGTCATCAACATCTGGGCCACCTGGTGCCCGCCGTGCCGCCGTGAGATGCCGGTGCTGCAACAGGCCCAGAGCGACTATCCCCACGTGACTTTCTTGTTCGTCAACCAAGGTGAAACACCCGAGAACGTCAGCACCTTCCTCGCCACCACTGGCTTGAGCCTGACCCACGTGCTGTTCGACGGCGCCGGGCAACTGGCCCAGCGCGTCGGCTCGATGGCCCTGCCCACCACGCTGTTCTACGACAGTGATGGGCGGCTGATCGGCAGCCACCTTGGCGAGCTGTCCCGGGCCAGCCTGCGCCATGCCCTGGAACCTTTCGACCGGGCCACCGCGCCCACCCCTGCCGCACAAGGAAACTGACATGCGATTGACTGCACTACTGCCCCTGTCCCTGGCCCTGCTGGCCGCCCCGCCCTTGCACGCCGAAGACGCGCTGCCCAAGGCGATCCAGCAACTACAAGCCAAGGGCGCCGTGATCAAGGGCAGCTTCGACGCCCCCGACGGCCTTCGCGGCTATGCCGCAGAGTACCAGAACAACGGCATCGCCCTGTACCTGACGCCTGATGGCAAGCATGTGCTGGTCGGCAGCCTGTTCGACGAACAAGGCCAAGACCTCAGCGCCGCACCGCTGGACAAGCTGGTGTATGGGCCGATGAGCAAGGAAATCTGGGCGAAGATGGAGAAAACCGCCTGGATCGCCGACGGCAAGGCCGACGCCCCGCGCAAGGTGTACCTGTTCAGCGACCCCAACTGCCCGTACTGCAACATGTTCTGGGAACAGGCGCGGCCGTGGGTCGAGTCGGGCAAGGTGCAGCTGCGCCACATCATGGTTGGCATCATTCGCGAGGACAGCCCCGCCAAGTCGGCGGCATTGCTGGCGGCAAAAGACCCGGCCAAAGCATTGGCAGAGCACGAGAAGGCCGGCAAGGCCAGTACGCTCAAGCCGCTGGAGAAGGTGCCAGAGGCCGTGCAGCAGAAGCTGGCGGCGAACATGGCGTTGATGGAAGAAATGGGGCTGCAGGCGACCCCGGCGATTTTCTATCAGGATGAGCAGGGTAACTTGCAGAGCCAACAAGGGGCGCCGCGGCCGGAGCTGCTTGGGAAGATTTTGGGTAAGCGCTAGCGCATGTCTTGAATTTTGCAGTGGAGCAGAAATCGAGCGCCGCCCGCGCGGCGCTTCGCAGCACAAGGCTGCTCCTACAGTTGTTCAGGGCCAGTTATTTCTGGGGCAAACGCGCGCGCCCCCCTTTAGTGCCCGCCTCAATATAGAGTCGAGTCAACAAGGCGGTCTCACGCGGAAGGCACAGGCGAAACTGGCCCGAAACAACTGTAGGAGCAGCCTTGTGCTGCGAAGCGCCGCGCGGGCGGCGCTCGATGTCCGCCGCCCCGCAAAACTCAAGGCGAACCCCTAACCCTACAGCCCCTCAAGCTCCGCCATCAGGTCACTCAGCCGGTCAACCTTGTCGTCATCCAGCACACGCCCCTGCAACCCCTCCACATACACCGCCAGTTCCTCCACCGTGCTGCACTCGAACATCGCCCGCAGCGGCACATCCAACTGCAACTGCTTCTGCACCCGCGAAGCGATCTGCGTGGCCAGCAGCGAATGCCCGCCCAACTCGAAGAAGTTGTCGTGTACCCCCACCCGTTCGGCCTTGAGCACATCGGCCCAGATACCGGCCAACACCGCTTCCAGCTCGTTGCGCGGCGCCAGGTAGGCCTGGCTGTGCTGGCTGCCGATGTCGATGGCCGGCAGTGCCTTGCGGTCGAGCTTGCCGTTGGCGTTGTGCGGCAGGCTGTCGAACCACCCCCAATGCAGCGGCACCATGTACTCCGGCAATGCCGCGCGCAGGCGCTGCTTGATCTGTTCGAGCAACGCCGCATCAGGGGTTACGCCCTGATGGGCCACCAGGTAGCCGACCAGGTGCTTGCCGTTGGCGCCTTCCTGCACGCCCACCGCGGCATCACGGATTTCGGCCTGTTCATGCAGGCGCGCTTCAATTTCACCCAGTTCGATGCGATACCCGCGAATCTTCACCTGGTGGTCGATGCGGCCCACATACTCCAGCACCCCGTCCAGGCGCTGGCGCGCCAGGTCGCCGGTGCGGTACAGGCGTTCACCCGGCGCGCCATGGGGGTGCGGGATAAAGGCCAGGGCGGTACGCACGGGGTCGCCAACATAGCCACGGCCAACGCCGGTACCGGCAACGCACAGCTCGCCAACCGCGCCCAACGGCACCAGGGCCTGGTCCTCGCCGAACAGGTACAGGCGGTTGTTGTCGGTCGGGGTGCCAATCGGCAGGTAACTGCCGCGCGTGGACTCGACATCGACACGGAAGAACGCCACGTCGTCCGAGCACTCCGCCGGGCCGTAGGCATTGACCAGGCCAATACCTGGGTAACGCTGTAGCCATTGCGCGGCCAGCTCTGGCGGCATCGCCTCGCCGGTCGGCAGCATCCAGCGCAGGCCGTTGAGGGCCTGGTGATCGTTGGCCAGCATGCCCTGGATCAGCGACGGCACGCTTTCCAGCACGGTGATGCCGGTAGCCTGCACATGCGCCAGCAGGCCTTGCGGATCATGGGCGATGGCATTGGGCACGATCTCCAGCCTGGCGCCGAACAACGGCGCGGCCAGGAACTGCCAGACCGAGATATCGAAGCTCTGCGAAGCGGTCTGGGCAATTACGTCCCGCTCGTTCAGGGCCAGGTAAGGCACCTTGCTGAGCTGGTTGTTAAGCATGCCGCGCTGCTCGACCATCACCCCTTTGGGCAAACCGGTGGAGCCCGAGGTGTAGATGACATACGCGAGGTTGTCGGGCCCGCTATGAATACCCGGGTTGTGGCTGGCGATGTTGCTGGCCTGGATGTCTTCCCACACCAACAATTGCGGCCGCGCCACACCCTCCAGTGCGTCCAGCATCTGCCGCCCCTGCTCGGCACAGGCCGCGCTGCATACCAGCACCGGTGTGCGGCTGAGCGCGACGATGCGCTGCAGGCGCGCGCCTGGCAGGCCGGGGTCCAGCGGCAGGTAGCCGGCACCGGCCTTGAAGCTGCCGACGATCATCCCCAGCAATGGCAAACCGCGCTCGGCCAACAGCGCAACCGGCTGATCGACGGTTACGCCTGCGCCGATCAGGGCATGGCCCAGGCGGTTGGCCGCAAGGTTCAGGCCCGCGTAGTCAAAGGACGCGTCCAGGCAACGCGCCACCGTGCGCTCTGGGTGCGCGGCGACCTGCGCCTCGAACTGCTCGACATAGCTCTGTTGCAGCGCGTAGGCGTGCTCGGTGCGGTTGCAGTCTTCGATCAGGAAGCGTTGCTCTTCGGCACCCAGCAGCGGCAAGTCGCTTACCTCGCCCTCGAAGCCCTGCACCAGCGCCAACAGCAGGCGCTTGAACTCGGCCAGCAGGCGTTCGACGGTCGAAGTGTCGAAGTAACGTTGGTCGAACGACAGGTGCAGGCCCAGGTCATCCCCCGGGTAGCACACCGCCGTCAACGGGAAGTTGGTGTGGGTGCGGCCCGAGTCGGAGCTGGCGTTGAGGTGCTGGGCGTGGTCCAGCACCGCGGTTTCCACCGGCGCGTTCTCGAACACGAACAGGCTGTTGAACAGCGGCTGGCCCTTGGGCAGTTCGCTGCATTCCTGGATCGCCACCAGCGGCAGGTACTCGTACTCGCGCACTTCCATATTGTGCTCGAGCACGCCTTGCAGCCACTGGCGCACGCTGCAGCGCTCGCCGGCGGCGGGCAGTTGCACGCGCAAGGCGATGCTGTTGATGAACAGGCCAACGGTGCGCTGCATCTGCGGCATGCTCACCGGGCGCCCGGCCACGGTGACGCCAAAGGCCACGTCGCGCTCGCCGCTGTAGCGCGCCAGCACCAGGGCCCAGGCCGCCTGGGCGAAGGTGTTGATGGTCAGCTGATGGGCCTGGGCCAGTTCGCGCAAGCGAACACCGTCAGTGACGTCCAAGCGGGTGTAGCAGTCGCCGACGATCATGCCGTCACCGGCGTGGTCGTGGCGCAACGGGCGGTCGCTGGGGATCGCCGTGGCCCGTTCGAAGCCGGCCAGGTTGGCCTGCCACCACTGGCGCGCTTCGTTCAGGTCCTGGCGTTGCAGCCAGCCGATGTAGTCACGGTAGCGTGGCGGCACCGGCAACTGGGCCGGGCGGCCTTCGCCAAGGGCCTGGTAAACCTCGAAGAAGTCGTTCATCAGCAACGAGCGGCACCAGGCATCGATCAGGATGTGGTGGTTGCTCATCATGAACCAGTAGCGTTCATCGGCGACGCGCACCAGGCGCAGGTGGAACGGCGCTTCACGCAGCAGTTCGAAACCGGCCTCGCGCTCCTGTTTGTGCAGGGCTTGCAGGCGGGCTTCCTGGGCACCGTCGTCGAGGCCGCGCCAGTCTTGATAATCCACTGCCGTCTTGCCGGGCTTGTGGATGATCTGCAGCATCGCCTCGCCGGCGTTCCAACTGAACGACGCCCGCAGGGCCTCATGGCGCGCCACCACCGCCTGCCAAGCTTGGGCGAAGCGTTCGGCGTCGAGCGCGCTGTTGATGCGGTAGCGGTCCTGCATGTAGTAAATGCCGGTGCCTGGCTCCAGCAGGGTGTGCAGCAGCATGCCTTCCTGCATCGGCGTCAGCGGGTAGACATCGTCGATCTCGGCGGCAGCGACCGGCAAGTTGTCGATCTGCTCCTGCGTCAGGTGCGCCAAGGGGAAGTCGGACGGCGTGAAGCTGCCGTTGCCGTCGGCCAGGCAATGGCCGACCAGTGCCAGCAGCTCCTGGCGGTAGCCTTCGGCCAGGGTGGCGATGGTCTGCTCGTCGTAGCGCTCGGTGCTGTAGGTCCAGCGCAATTGCAGGGCACCGGCATAGACTTGGCCGTCGACACTCAGCCAATTGGGCAGCGGGGCCTCCAGGTCATGGGCCAGGCCCGCCGGTGCGTCCAGCGGCTGGAACAGCGCATCAGTGTCAAACTGCTGGTCGAACTGCCCCAGGTAGTTGAAGGTGATGCGGGCCTGCGGCAGTGCGGCCATGCGCTCGCGCCCGGCCGCGTCGGCCAGGTAGCGCAGCACGCCATAGCCCTGCCCTTTGTGCGGCACCTGACGCAGTTGCTCCTTGACCCGTTTGATCGAGCTGGCGCGCGCAGCATCGTCATCACCCAGCCCCGGGCAAAGGCTCAGCGGGTAGGCGTTGGTGAACCAGCCGACGCTGCGGGTCAGGTCCATGTCTTCAAACAACCCGTCGCGGCCGTGGCCTTCGAGCTGTACCAGCACTTGGCTGTCACCGCTCCACCGGCACAAGGCGCGGGCCAGGGCTGTCAGCAGCAGGTCGTTGACCTGGGTGTGGTAGGCCGCGGGGGCCTGTTGCAGCAACTGGCGGGTCTGTTCGGCATCGAGGCCGATGGCCAAGGTGCGGGCGTGGCGGTGCAGGTTGCCACCCTGCGGGTGATCACACGGCAGTTCGTGGCGCACAGTGCCGAGCTGGGCGTGCCACCAGTCCAACTCGTCGCGCAGCGAGTCGCTGCCGGCGTAGCTGGCCAGGCGTGCGGCCCAGTCGCCCAGGGTGTGGGTCTTGGCCGCCAACGGCTGGCCACGGTACAGCGCCTGCAAGTCTTCGAGCAGCACGCGCCAGGACACGCCATCAACCACCAGGTGGTGAATCGCCAGGAGCAGGCGTTGGCTGCCCTGCCCGTCTGTTACCAGCAAGGCGCGCAGCAGCGGGCCTTGCTCCAAGTCGAGGCTGCGCTGCAGGTCGGTGTACAGCGCCTGGCACTCATCGAAGTCGGCAACCGTGGCCGCCCACAGCAGTTGCTGAGGCGCAGGCTGGGCATACTCGGCCTGCCAGCGGCCATTGGCCTGGCGGAAACGCAGGCGCAGGCTGTCGTGGTGCTGCACCAGTGCAGCCAGGGCCTGCTCCAGAGCCGCGCTGGCCAGAGGCTGGCGCGCTGCCAACAGTACGGCCTGGTTCCAGTGCTGTGGCTGGGCCACTTCGCTGTCGAAGAACCAGTGCTGGATTGGCGTCAGCCCGGTTTGCCCCTCGCGCAGGCCCTGCTCGATACCGCTTGGTGCGGCGCTCAGGCTGACCACCGTGGCCAGGGTCTGGATGGTCTGGTGCTGGAACAGGTCACGCGGGGTGAACTGCAGGCCCAACTGACGGGCCCGGCTGACCACCTGAATCGAGAGGATCGAGTCGCCACCGAGTTCGAAGAAGTTGTCCTGCACGCCAACGCGGGCAACGTTGAGCACGTCGCGCCAGATCTGCGCCAGCTGCGCTTCCACTTCGTTGCCTGGAGCCTGGTAATGCTGGTGCGCCTGCTCCAGGTCCGGCAACGGCAGCGCCTTGCGGTCGAGCTTGCCGTTGCCCATCAGCGGCAGGCTGTCGAGCAGCACCAGGTGTGCGGGCACCATGTAGTCCGGCAGTTGCTGGCGGGCATCGGCCTTGACCGCGTCGCGCAGCGCGGCCTGGGCGTCGCTGTTGGCACCGGCCTGCTTGCACACCAGGTAACCCACCAGTTGTTTGCCGCCCGGCAGGTCGAGGGCCAGGACCACCGCCTCGTCGACATCGGCATGCGCCTGCAGGCGGCTTTCGATTTCGCCCAATTCGATACGGAAGCCGCGAATTTTCACCTGCTGGTCGGCACGGCCAACGTACTCGACCAAACCATCGGCGCCCAGGCGCACCAGGTCGCCGGTGCGGTACAGGCGCCCGCCCTGTGTGCTGAAGGGGTCGGCAACGAAGCGCTCGGCGCTCAGCCCCGGGCGGTCGTGATACCCCTGGGCCAGGCCGGCACCGCCGATGTACAGCTCGCCGATACCGCCTTGTGGCAGCAAGGCCAGGTCCTCATCGAGGATGTACCCATTGCGGGCGCCAATCACGCGGCCGATCGGCACGCTGCCCAGGTCGGCCGGCAGCGTGGGTGGCGCCAGGCAGGCCAGCGGCATGACCACGGTTTCGGTCGGGCCGTAGGCGTTGAAGAACTGCTGCGGCGTGAACGCCTGGCGAATGCGCTGCAGGTGCTCGCCGGTCAGCGCCTCGCCGCCGGTGATCACCAGGCGCACCGGCAACTGCTCGCCCTGCCCGGCCAGGTACTGGGCCAACTGGCTGCCATAGCTTGGGGTGAAGCCAAGGATGCTTACCTGTTGCTCGCGCACCAGTTGGCAGATCTCTTCAGCGCCCCACTGGCCTTGGGCACGGATCACCACGCGGGCACCACACAGCAGCGGGGTCAGCAGGCGTTCGCTGGCCGCGTCGAAGTTGATCGAGTAGAAGTGCAGTTCGCAGTCGTCGCTGCGCATGCCGAAGGCTTCGATCACGGCCTGGCAATGCATGGCGATTTCACCATGGCTGACCACCACGCCCTTGGGCTTGCCGGTGGAGCCGGAGGTGTAGATCAGGTAAGCCTGGTGCTGCGGCAGGTTGAGGTTATCCAGCGGGGCATCGCTGAAGGCGGACAAGCCTGCAATATCGTCTTCCAGGCTCCAGCGGGCCACGCCGTCTGGCAGTTCGCCAAGGGTTTCCAGCAGCGCGCGCTGGCTGAGCAGCAGGCCGATGCGGCTGTCTTCGATCATGTAGCGCAAGCGGTCGAGGGGGTACTCGGGGTCGAGCGGCACATAGGCACCGCCTGCCTTGAGAATGGCCAGCAGGCCGACGACCATTTCCAGCGAACGCTCCAGGGCCAGGCCGACGCGTACCTGCGGGCCGACACCGCGCTCGCGCAGGGCGCGGGCCAGGCGGTTGGCCTGCTGGTCCAGTTCGGCGTAGCTAAGGTGCTGGCCCGCGAAGGTCAGCGCAGGGGCCTGTGGTGTGCGCGAAGCTTGGGCGGCAAACAGGCCGTGCAAGGTCTGGTCGAGGGCAAAATCCTGCTCGCCTTGTAATTGCCCAACCAGCACTTGCTGCTCACCCGGACTCAGCATCGGCAGCTCGCACAGGCGCTGTTGTGGGTCGTCCAGCAGGCCGATCAGCAACTGCTGCCAGTGCTCGGCCATGCGCGCAATGCGCGGCGCGTCGAACAGGTCGCGGCTGTAGGTCAGGCAGCAGCCCAGGCGGCCATCTAGGTCAGTGACTTCGAGGTACAGGTCGAACTTGGTGGCGCTGGCGTCGTTGACCAGGTAGTCGACCTGCATGCCCACCAGCTCACGGCTTTGCTGGAACGCCCAGCGCTGGACGTTGCACATCACTTGGAACAGCGGGTTATAGGCGCTGCTGCGCGGTGGTTGCAGGGCTTCGACCAGCTGGTCGAACGGCAGGTCCTGGTGCGACTGGCCTTCGATGGCGGCCTGGCGCATCTGCTCCAGCAGCTCGGCGGCGGTCATCTGGCCGTCCAGTTCGCAGCGCAGTACCTGGGTGTTGAGGAAGGCGCCGATCAGCCCCTCGCTTTCCGGGCGGATGCGGTTGGCCACCGGTGCGCCGATGCGCAGGTCACGCTGGCCGCTGTAGCGGTGCAACAAGGCCGCCAGGGTTGCCGTCATGGTCATGAACAGGGTCAGCCCGCGCTGGCTGTTGAACGCATGCACGCGCGCCACCAACGCCGGGTCGAGCTCGAACCGGTGCAACTCGCCACGGTGGCTCTGCACCGCTGGGCGCGGGCGATCGGACGGCAATGCCAAGACCGGGTGCTCATCGCCCAGGCGGGCTTTCCAGTAGGCCAGCTGCCGCGCGCCTTCGCCGCTTTCCAGCCAGTGCCGCTGCCACACGCTGTAGTCCAGGTATTGCACTGGCAGCGGCGTCAGTGGCGACTCACGGTCATCGACAAAGGCTTCGTACAGCTCGCCCAACTCGCGGGCGAAGATGTCCATGGCCCAGCCTTCGGTGACGATGTGGTGCAAGGTCAGGACAAAGTAATGCTCACGCTCCTCGGCCTTGACCAGGCAGGCGCGCAGCAGTGGGCCACGCTCGAGGTCGAACGGCTGGTGCGCCTGGTCGTCGGCGAGCTGTTGCAGGCGTTGCTGGCGGGCCTCGGCGGGCAAGGTGCTGAAGTCTTGCCAGTCGAGGTGCACGCCGCTGTCTTCGGCCACGCACTGGTACGCCACGCCGTCGATGCTGGGGAACGTGGTGCGCAGGGTTTCGTGACGCACGATCAGCGCCTGCAGCGCCCGCTCGAATGCGTCCACGTGCAGCGCGCCACGCAAGCGGGCCATGCCGCCGACGTTGTAGGCGGGGCTGTCGGGCTCCATCTGCCAGAGGAACCACATGCGCTGTTGCGAATACGACAACGGCACGGCCTGGCGGCGGTCGACGCGGGCGATTTCGCCTTGCAGGTTATGCGCGCCGGCCTCCCGCAGGCGCGTGATCTCGGCGCAGAACGCGCCCAGCTCGCTGGCGTCGAACAGCACTTTCAGCGGCAGCTCGACATCGCACGCCTGACGGGTCCGCGAGACGATCTGGGTGGCAAGTAGCGAGTGGCCACCCAGGGCAAAGAAGTCGTCCTGCAGGCCCACACGCGGCAGGTTGAGCACTTCACGCCAGATCGCCGCGACCTGCTGCTGCACGGCACTTTGCGGCTCGACATGCTCGCGCTGTTGCCACACCGGGGCGGGCAGCGCCTTGCGATCGACCTTGCCACTCGGGCCCAACGGCAGGTGTGCCAGCGGGATCAACTGCGCCGGCACCATGTACGCCGGCAGTTGCTCGGCCAAGGCGGCCAGCAGTGCAGCCGGCTCGGCCGCACCGCTGTAGTAGCCGACCAGCTGCGCGCCCACAGCGTCCTTGTGGATCAGCACCAGGGCCTGCTCAACACCTGCTTGCGCCAACAGGCAGGCCTGCACTTCTTCGGGTTCGACGCGGAAGCCGCGCACCTTCACCTGCTGGTCGAGGCGCCCCAGGTATTCCAGCGCTTCCAGCTGGACTTGCCAGCGGGCACGGTCGCCACTGCGGTACAAGCGCTGGCCATCGCCGTCGGCCTGGGGCACGAAACGCTCGGCCGTCAGGCCCGGGCGGCCCAGGTAACCTCGGGCCAAGCCTGCGCCGCCCAGGTACAGCTCACCCGGCACACCGGGCGCGGTGAGCTCCAGTTCATCGTCCAGCACGCGGCACAGCACGTTGCCCAACGGGCGGCCGATCGGCGAGCGCTCGCCGTCTTCGGCCTGGCAGTGCCAGTGGGTGACGTTGATCGCGGTTTCGGTCGGGCCATAACGGTTGTGCAGTTGCACCTGGGGCAGCAGTTGCAGCACACGGTCACGCAGGTTGGCCGACAACGCTTCGCCGCCGGAGAACAACCGGCGCAGGCTGGTGCAGGCGGCGGCCTGCGGCTCTTGCACGAACACCTGCAACAGCGGCGGCACGAAGTGCAGCGTGGTCACGCCATGCGCTTGCACCAGCGCAGCGATGCGCTGCGGGTCACGATGCTCGCCAGGGCCAGCCAGCACCAACTTGCAGCCGGTGACCAGCGGCCAGAAGCACTCCCACACCGAGACGTCGAAACTGATGGGCGCTTTTTGCATCAGCACGTCGCTGTCGTTCAGCGCATAGGTGGCCTGCATCCACTGCAGGCGTTCGGCCAGGGCCGCATGGGTGTTGCCCACGCCCTTGGGCTGGCCAGTGGAGCCCGAGGTGTAGATCACATAGGCCAGGTTGTCGCCGTGCAGGTGCAGGCCGGGGGCATGGCTGGGCCAGCTGTCCAGGTGCAACTGGTCGAGGGCGATGGCGCTGACGCCTTCGACCTGCGGCAGCTTGCCCAGCAGGCCGCTGCGGCTCAGCAGCAGGCTGGCATTGCAGTCGCCGAGCATGTAGGCCAGGCGCTCGGCCGGGTAGTCCACGTCCAGCGGCACGTAGGCGCCGCCGGCCTTGAGGATGGCCAGCAGGCCAACCAGCAGCTGCGGCGAACGCTCGACGGCGATGGCCACGCAGGTATCGGGGCCAACGCCTTTGTCACGCAGGTAATGGGCCAGGCGGTTGGCCTGCTGGTGTAACTCGGCATAGTCCAGGCTGCCGCCCTGCCAGGCCAGCGCGGTTCGCTGCGGGGTCAGCCGGGCCTGCTCGTTGAGCTGTTCGACCAGCAGGCGCTGGGGCGCCGCCGCCGGTGCCTGGCCCCAGCCGAGCAGCTGTGCGCGGTGCTGTTCATCGAGCAACTGCACCTCGCCCAGCGCCAGCTGCGGCCGGGCGCAAACCTGCTCGAGCAAGGCCAACAGGTGGGCGGCCAGGCGTTTTACCGTGCTGGCCTCGAACAGTTCGGCGGCATAGTCGAAGGCCAAGGTCAGGCGGCCTTGATGGTCCTCTTCACTGTGCAGTTGCAGGTCGAACTTGGCTTCGCGGCTGTGCCACGGCAACTCTTCGGCAAGCAAACCTGGCAAGCGGCGCAGCGCCGAAAGGTCACGCTGCTGGTGGTTGAACATGACCTGGAACAGGCCTTGCTCGCGCGCGTCGGGCAGGGCTTCGAGCAGCTGTTCGAACGGCAGGTCCTGGTGGGCCTGGGCCTCAAGGGTGGCCTGGCGGGCCTGGGCCAGCAGGTGCTCGAAGGGCAAGCGGCCATGCAGTTGCGCACGCAGCACCTGGCTGTTGATGAAGAAGCCGACCAAGCCCTGGGTTTCCAGGCGCGGGCGGTTGGCATTGGGCACGCCGATGCGCAGGTCTACCTGGCCGCTGTAGCGGTGCAGCACCGCTTGCCAGCCGGCCAGCAGCACCATGAACAGGCTCGCCTGCTGCTCGCGGGCCAGGGCGTTGAGCGCTTCGGTCAGCTTGGCCGGCACCTTCAGGGTGTAGCGCGCCGCGCGTTTGTCACGCTGGCTGGCGCGCGGCTGGTCGGTGCACAGGTCGAGCACCGGCAGTTCATCACCCAGCTTGGCTTTCCAGTACTGCAACTGGCGTTCGGCCTCGCCGTCGGCCAGCCATTGCCGTTGCCAGGTGCCGTAGTCGGCGTAACCCAGGGGCAGCGGCGCCAGCGTGGCCGTTTGGCCCTGGCAGTGCGCGGCGTACAGTTTGGCGAACTCGTCGAGCAAAATGTTCAGCGACCAGCCATCGGCAACGATGTGGTGCAACGTCACCCACAGCTGGTGGTCTTCATCGTCCAGGCGCGCCAGGGTCACGCGCAGCAGTGGGCCTTGGCACAAGTCGAACGGCTGCTGGGCCTCTGCCTCGCGGCACGCGGCAACCTGCTCGGGGGCCTGGCCTTCGAGGTCCAGGCGACGCAGGCCAAACGGCTGCTGGGCCTGAATTCGCTGCAAGGCTTGGCCACCCACTTCGCTGAACACCGTGCGCAGCGATTCATGGCGCGCCACCAGGGCCTGGAACGCAGCCTCCAGTGCGGCGACGTCCAGCTCACCGCGCAGGCGCAGGCCGGCCGGAATGTTGTAGGCCGCCGATTGTGGCTCCAGTTGCCACAGCAGCCACAGGCGGTTCTGTGCCAGCGATTGCGGCAGCGACTGGTCGCGCGCCAGGGTGGTGATGGCCTGGGCTTGGGCGCCACCCTCAGCGAGGACCGCGGCGACCGCCGCGCTGTACTCGCCCAACAGCGGGGCTTCGAACAGGGTGCGCAGGCTCAGGTTGATGCCCAGCTCATCCGCCAGGCGCGCGGTGGCCTGGGTGGCTGCAATGGAGTTGCCGCCCAGCAGCAGGAAGTGGTCGTCCGCCGCCACGGCTTCGACCTTGAGCACATCGCGCCACACGGCGGCGATACGGGCCTGCAGATCATCTGCCACCGCGCCGCTTGCGGGTTGCTCGCTGGCCTGCGGGAAGCGCGCGTAACAGTCGAGGCTGCCATCGTCCATGCGCTGGCGGCAGGCCGAGCGTTGCAGCTTGCCGCTGGAGGTCTTGGGCAGCGCGCCCGGGTTGAGCAACAAGACCACGGCCGGCGCCTGGCGGCAGGCGTCGGCGATGACCTGGCGCAGGGTCTTGATCAGTGCCTGGGGCTCGAGGGCTTTTTGCACGTTGCGGCTGATCTCCACCGCCACGCCGATGCCCTCCTCGCCCTGGTGGTCCACGGCAAACACCGCCACGCGGCCTTTGCGCAGCACGTCGACTTCGCGCTCCAGGGTTTTTTCCAGGTCTTGCGGGTAAAGGTTTTGGCCGCGGACGATGAGCATGTCTTTCAAGCGCCCGGTGACAAAGACTTCACCCTCGCGCATAAAGCCCAAGTCGCCGGTGCGCAGCCAGGTCTGGCCATCGCGCTCGACGAACGTGCGTGCGCTGGCCTCGGGGTTGCGCCAGTAGCCCAGGGCGATGCTCGGGCCACCGGCCCAGATTTCACCCACCTGGTTGTCGCCCAGCGCTTCGAGGCGCTGCGGCTCGACGATGCGCACCGCATGCCCAGGTTGCGGGTAGCCACAGCTCATCAGCACGCTGCCGCTGCCGTTCTCGGCGCGGTTGGCGGCGAAGGCTTCGGCGTCCAGCGCGAGGGCGCCGATGCCCTGGCCACGCCGGCTGCCGCTGACGAACAGGGTCGCTTCGGCCAGGCCATAGCTGGCAAAGAAGCTCTGCGGGTCGAAACCACAGGCCTGGAACTTGTCGGCGAAGGTTGCCAGGCTGTCCTGGCGAATCGGTTCGGAGCCGGAATAGGCCACGCGCCAGCGGCTCAGGTCGAGCCCGGCCAAGGACGCTTCGCTGACCCGTTCGCTGCACAAACGGTAGGCGAAGTCGGGGCCACCGCTGATGGTGCCGCCGTATTCGCTGATCGCCTGCAACCAGCGCAGCGGCCGGGCGAGGAAGTAGCCCGGCGACATCAGCACGCACGGCACGCCGCTGAAGATCGGCTGCAGCAAGCCGCCGATCAGCCCCATGTCGTGGTACAGCGGCAGCCAGCTGACGATGACATCGTCGGGGTTCACATCGATGCCGAAACCGTGACGGATCAACTGCTCGTTGGCCACCAGGTTGCCGTGGCTGACCTGCACGCCCTTGGGCAGCGCGGTGGAGCCCGAGGTGTACTGCAGGAAGGCGATGTCATCGCTGGCCAGGGCAGGTGCCTGCCAGGCATCGGCCAGGGCCGGGTCAAGTCCATCCACGGCCAGCAGTTCAGGGGCGTTGTCCGCCGCCAGCGCGTGCAGGCCCTGCAAGCTGTCGTGCAGCGCCGCGATGGTCAGCAGCAGGCGCGGTTCGGCATCGTCGATGATCGACAGCAGGCGCTCCTGGTGATGGTGACGGGTGGATTCTGGTGGATACGCTGGCACGGCGATGACGCCGGCGTAGAGGCAACCAAAGAACGCCGCGACATAGTCCGGGCCACTGGGGAACAGCAGCACCGCACGGTCACCGAACTCGGCCCGGGCCTGCAGGGCGGCGGCGATGGTGCGCGCGCGGCGGTCCAGGTCCCGGTAGCTGAGCACGGCCTGCTCGCCAGGAGCGTCGGCGAGAAAGCGCAGGGCTATCTTGTCCGGGGTCTGCGCGGCGCGTTGCGCCAGGGCCTGGACCAGCGAGAGCGGGAGTTCGAAGGCGTCCGTCATGGGGTGTTCCTGCCAGTGTCTGGTGAAGTCGGGCCGGCTGCGCCGCACACGTAGGCGGGCAGCACTCGGCGGCCGGATGTACACAGGGGAACGGATGGGCGGGGGAAGAAATTAGCGGGGTTTGCCTTGAGAGGTGTGGCGCGTGGGAGACCGTGCGCCGCGCGGGCGGCGCGCGCCCCCCCCACGCGACACACGTCTCAATCCTTGCTTAGAACCGAAACGTACAGATACTAATTACGTTTCGTATTTGACAATCATTATCATTCTGAATAGCTTGTCGCACGTCTCGGGAAGCTTCCCAACCTTGGGTGCCTCCTCTCCCCTCTGTGACAAGGTGATTTCCATGGCGGAACAACTATCCACAAGTAAGTGCGATTCACCATTACTCCAGGCCTTCGTCGACAATCGCAGCATTCTGGTCAAGATCGCTGCGCGCATCACCGGCTGCCGCTCACGCGCGGAAGACGTGGTGCAGGATGCATTCTTCCGGCTCAGCGCCGCCCCGCAGATCACCTCGTCCTTCAAGGCGCAGCTCAGCTACCTGTTCCAGATCGTGCGCAACCTGGCCATCGACCACTACCGCAAACAGGCGATGGAGCTGAAGTATTCCGGCAGCGAAGAGGAAGGCCTGAACGTGGTCATCCAGAACGCTTCGCCCGAAGCCACGCACATCAACCTCGCCGCCCTCGATGACATCGCCGAGGCATTGAGCGAGTTGCCCCAGCGCACCCGTTATGCGTTCGAGATGTACCGTTTGCACGGCGTGCCGCAAAAGGACATCGCCAAGGAATTGGGCGTGTCGCCGACCTTGGTCAACTTCATGATTCGCGATGCCTTGGTGCATTGCCGCAAGACGGCCAACCGTCAGGTTTGAATAGCTGAAATGGCTGGGGGGCGCTTCGCACCCTTTTCGCGACGCAAGGCAGGTGAGAAAGGGTGCGAATGGTAATGCTTGCTATTTACTGTTGCTTGGGTATTTGTAAAGGGTTGTCTTTACATA
>NZ_JAPFCE010000073.1:0-25092 GCF_026240895.1 Pseudomonas sp. DCB_AW | reverse complement strand
GACCTTCGCAATCATCAAGGTAAGCGCAGAACCTGTGGGAGCGGGCTTGCCCCGCGAATGGGCCAGCACAAATGTGCCTGCCAGCCCCCACAGGATCTTCGCATCATCAAGGCAAGCGCAGAACCTGTGGGAGCGGGCTTGCCCCGCGAATGAGCCAGCACAAATGTGCCCGCCAAGCTCAACCGCTCATCCCCCAAGGTTGAAATCCTTCCCCCCACCCCCATATGAGTCTGCATCAGGCACTTTCGCCCCGCTGCGTGGAGACTCTCCCCTTGACCACCATCGTTTCTGTCCGCCGTAACGGCAAAGTCGTCATGGGCGGCGACGGCCAGGTTTCCCTCGGCAACACCGTGATGAAAGGCAACGCCAAAAAGGTCCGTCGCCTGTACCACGGCCAGGTCATTGCTGGCTTCGCCGGTGCCACCGCCGATGCCTTCACCCTGTTCGAACGCTTTGAAGGGCAACTGGAGAAACACCAGGGCCACCTGGTCCGTGCCGCCGTCGAGCTGGCCAAGGAATGGCGTACCGACCGCTCCCTGAGCCGCCTGGAGGCCATGCTGGCCGTGGCCAACAAGGATGCATCCTTGATCATTACCGGTAACGGCGATGTGGTCGAACCCGAAGACGGCCTGATCGCCATGGGTTCCGGTGGCGCCTACGCCCAGGCCGCCGCCCGCGCCCTGCTGAACAAGACCGACCTCTCGGCCCGCGAAATTGCCGAGACCGCGCTGAACATCGCCGGTGACATCTGCGTATTCACCAACCACAACCTGACCATCGAGGAGCAGGACCTGGCCGACTGATCAGTTGTTTTGGCGTCCCGCCCAGGGCGGGACTTTCCCACACTGATTGCTCTGCTTGAGGACCATTTTCATCATGTCCATGACCCCCCGCGAAATCGTTCACGAACTCAACCGCCACATCATCGGCCAGGACGACGCCAAGCGCGCCGTGGCCATCGCCCTGCGCAACCGCTGGCGGCGCATGCAGCTGCCGACCGAGCTGCGCGCCGAGGTGACCCCGAAAAACATCCTGATGATCGGCCCGACCGGTGTCGGCAAGACCGAAATCGCTCGCCGCCTGGCCAAGCTGGCCAACGCGCCGTTCATCAAGGTCGAAGCGACCAAGTTCACCGAAGTCGGCTACGTCGGCCGTGATGTCGAATCGATCATCCGCGACCTGGCTGATGCCGCGCTGAAGATGCTCCGCGAGCAGGAAATCATCCGCGTGCGCCACCGCGCCGAAGACGCCGCTGAAGACCGCATCCTCGATGCCCTGCTGCCGCAGGCGCGGGTGACCAGCTTCAGCGAAGAAGCCGCGCAGACCAGCAGCGATTCCAACACCCGCCAGCTGTTCCGCAAGCGCCTGCGCGAAGGCCAGCTGGACGACAAGGAAATCGAGATCGAAGTGGCTGACGCCGTAGGTGTCGAAATCGCCGCGCCGCCTGGCATGGAAGAGATGACCAACCAGCTGCAGAGCCTGTTCGCCAACATGGGCAAGGGCAAGCGCAAGGCGCGCAAGCTCAAGGTCAAAGAAGCGCTGAAGATGGTCCGCGAAGAAGAAGCGGGCCGCCTGGTCAACGAAGAAGAACTCAAGGCCAAGGCCCTGGAAGCTGTTGAACAGCACGGTATCGTGTTTATCGACGAAATCGACAAAGTGGCCAAGCGTGGCAATGTCGGCGGCGCCGATGTGTCCCGCGAAGGTGTCCAGCGCGACCTGCTGCCGTTGATCGAAGGCTGCACCGTCAACACCAAGCTGGGCATGGTCAAAACCGACCACATCCTGTTCATTGCCTCGGGTGCGTTCCACCTGAGCAAGCCAAGCGACCTGGTGCCTGAGCTGCAGGGCCGCCTGCCGATCCGTGTCGAACTCAAGGCACTGACCCCAGAAGACTTCGAGCGCATCCTGCAGGAGCCGCACGCTTCGCTGACCGAGCAGTACCAGGCACTGCTGAAAACCGAAGGGCTGAACATCGAGTTCCTCACCGACGGTATCAAGCGCCTGGCCGAGATCGCCTACCAGGTCAACGAGAAAACCGAGAACATCGGTGCCCGCCGCCTGCACACCCTGCTTGAGCGCCTGCTCGAAGAGGTGTCGTTCAGTGCCGGTGACCTGGCCAGCACCCACGATGAAACGCCGATCCAGATCGATGCGGGTTATGTGAACAGCCACCTGGGTGAGCTGGCGCAGAACGAAGACCTGTCGCGCTATATCCTGTAAGACCGTATGGGGCCGCTTTGCGGCCCATTCGCGGCACAAGGCCGCTCCTACACTGAATGCAGCGGTGTACCTGTAGGAGCGGCCTTGTGCCGCGAATGGGCTGCAAAGCAGCCCCAATCAAGCTTGAATCCCTCCCTCAGAAGCTGGAAGCTTGCAGCATCAGCTCCCGAGAGATTCAGCCCATGGCCCGCCTGCCTACCGCCATCAACCTGCACAAAGCCTCCAAGACCTTGAGCCTTACCTACGGCCCCAACGAGGTCTACCACCTGCCCGCCGAATTCCTGCGCGTGCACTCCCCTTCCGCCGAGGTCCAGGGCCACGGCAACCCCATCCTGCAAGTTGGCAAGGTCAACGTCGGCCTCGCTGGCCTCGAACCCGCCGGCCAATATGCACTGAAATTGACCTTCGACGACGGCCATGACAGCGGCTTGTTCACCTGGGAGTACCTCGAGCAACTGTGCCTGCGCCAGGAACAGCTGTGGGCCGAGTACCTCGACGAGCTGCACAAGGCCGGAAAATCCCGCGATCCGGCCGAATCGGTCGTGAAACTCATGCTCTAGCGCAAGCCCTCGAACGTTTAGAGCGCATTTTCTAATCTCATCTGCTTGAATGCCCCTACAGGCAGCTCAGTGACGGGCTGTCTTGCGCATTACATGAAAGTCGGGTAACCAATGGAGCTGGCAAGTTCCCTGCATCGCCTTGAAGGCAATCAGGGCCTGGCCGGTATGTAGAGGTCGCGAGCGAAAGCAGGCTGTCTTCACACGCAGAATTCCCCGCAGCTCATCGCCGAATGCATCCGGCCCGCAGCACCGCTGTTCCTTATCACTGGTCACCCGAGTAGCAGTACCGGGCTCTGGACTGTGCAAGCGCCACAGGCAACCGGTACTCGTCTCTGGACAACGGAGCGTCGCAGATGAGTAACAAGAACAACGATGAGTTGCAGCGGCAGGCCTCGGAGAACACCCTGGGGCTGAACCCGGTCATCGGCATCCGCCGCAAGGACCTGTTGAGCTCGGCACGCACCGTGCTGCGCCAGGCCGTGCGCCAACCTTTGCACAGCGCCAAGCACGTGGCGCACTTCGGCCTGGAGCTGAAGAACGTGCTGCTGGGCAAATCCAGCCTCACCCCCGAAAGCGACGACCGCCGCTTCAACGATCCGGCCTGGAGCAACAACCCCCTTTACCGCCGCTACCTGCAAACCTACCTGGCCTGGCGCAAGGAGCTGCAGGAGTGGATCGGCAACAGCGACCTGTCACCCCAGGACATCAGCCGCGGGCAGTTCGTCATCAACCTGATGACCGAGGCCATGGCGCCGACCAACACCTTGTCCAACCCGGCCGCGGTCAAGCGCTTCTTCGAAACCGGTGGCAAAAGCCTGCTCGATGGCCTGTCCAACCTGGCCAAGGACGTGGTCAACAACGGTGGCATGCCCAGCCAGGTGAACATGGACGCCTTCGAAGTGGGCAAGAACCTGGGCACCAGCGACGGCGCCGTGGTGTTCCGCAACGACGTGCTGGAGCTGATCCAGTACAGCCCCATCACCGAACAGGTGCATGCGCGGCCACTGCTGGTGGTGCCGCCGCAGATCAACAAGTTCTACGTGTTCGACTTGAGCCCGGAAAAAAGCCTGGCGCGCTTCTGCCTGCGCTCACAACAGCAGACCTTCATCATCAGTTGGCGCAACCCGACCAAGGCCCAGCGCGAGTGGGGCCTGTCGACCTACATCGATGCGCTCAAGGAAGCGGTCGATGCCGTGCTGGCGATTACCGGCAGCAAAGACCTGAACATGCTCGGCGCCTGCTCTGGCGGCATCACCTGCACCGCGCTGGTGGGCCATTACGCCGCCCTGGGCGAAAACAAGGTCAATGCCCTGACCCTGCTGGTCAGCGTGCTGGACACCACCATGGACACCCAGGTCGCGCTGTTCGTCGATGAACAGACCCTCGAAGCCGCCAAGCGCCACTCCTACCAGGCCGGCGTGCTCGAAGGCAGCGAGATGGCCAAGGTGTTCGCCTGGATGCGCCCCAATGACCTGATCTGGAACTACTGGGTCAACAACTACCTGCTCGGCAACGAGCCGCCGGTGTTCGACATCCTGTTCTGGAACAACGACACCACGCGCCTGCCGGCTGGTTTCCATGGCGACCTGATCGAGATGTTCAAAAGCAACCCACTGACCCGCCCCGGTGCACTGGAAGTGTGCGGCACGCCGATCGACCTGAAGCAGGTCACCTGCGACATCTACAGCCTGGCCGGCACCAACGACCACATCACCCCGTGGCCGTCCTGCTACCGTTCGGCGCACCTGTTTGGCGGCAAGATCGAGTTCGTGCTGTCCAACAGCGGCCACATCCAGAGCATCCTCAACCCACCGGGCAACCCCAAGGCGCGCTTCATGACCGGCGCCGATCGCCCGGGCGACCCCGTGGCCTGGCAGGAAAACGCGACCAAGCATGCCGACTCCTGGTGGCTGCACTGGCAAAACTGGCTGGGCGACCGTGCCGGCGACCTGAAAAAAGCGCCAACCCGGCTGGGCAACCGCGCCTATGCCGCTGGCGAGGCATCTCCGGGCACTTACGTTCACGAACGTTGAGTTGCAGCGCCGTGGCCACCTGCGGGTGGGCCACGGTGTTCACTTCACCACAGAGCCACGCGCATGCCGTCACCCTATATCTTCAGGACCGTCGAACTGGACAACCAGTCCATCCGCACTGCCGTGCGCCCGGGCAAGCCGCACCTGACGCCGCTGCTGATCTTCAACGGCATCGGCGCCAACCTGGAGCTGGTGTTTCCGTTCATCGAAGCGCTGGACCCGGACCTGGAAGTCATCGCCTTCGACGTACCGGGCGTAGGCGGCTCGTCGACGCCACGCCAGCCCTATCGCTTTCCGGGGCTGGCCAAGCTCACGGCACGCATGCTCGATTACCTCGACTACGGCCAGGTGAATGTGATCGGCGTGTCGTGGGGCGGCGCCCTGGCGCAGCAGTTTGCCCACGACTACCCCGAGCGCTGCAAGAAGCTGGTACTGGCCGCCACGGCTGCCGGCGCGGTGATGGTGCCGGGCAAGCCCAAGGTGTTGTGGATGATGGCCAGC
This sequence comes from Pseudomonas sp. DCB_AW, assembly GCF_026240895.1. Lineage (NCBI taxonomy): Bacteria > Pseudomonadati > Pseudomonadota > Gammaproteobacteria > Pseudomonadales > Pseudomonadaceae > Pseudomonas > Pseudomonas sp. DCB_AW. The sequence goes on along the minus strand of NZ_JAPFCE010000073.1, from coordinate 19,778 downwards.
CCCCGGCGCTACATCCAGCCTTCGCATGTAATCCGCATCGCCCCGCTGATCTACGGCGGTGGCTTTCGCCGCGACCCGGACCTGGCCATGCGACACGCAGCCAAGGTGCGCTCCGGCGGCAAGCTGGGCTACTACTGGCAACTGTTCGCCGGGCTTGGCTGGACCAGCATTCACTGGCTGCACAAGATCCAGCAGCCCACCCTGGTACTGGCTGGCGACGACGACCCGTTGATCCCGCTGATCAACATGCGCCTGCTGGCCTGGCGGATTCCCAATGCCCAGCTACACATTATCGACGACGGCCATCTGTTTCTGATCACCCGGGCCGAGGCCGTCGCCCCGATCATCATGAAGTTCCTCCAGCAAGAGCGTCAGCGCGCGGTCATGCATCCGCGCCCGGCTTCGGGCGTGTAGGGGCGGGTTCGCCCGCGACGGGGCCAGCAGGCGCCAAGGGTCAAGACGAGGGAGTGTTGCCATGAAAGACAAACCGGCCAAAGGAACGCCAACGCTTCCCGCCACCAGCATGAACGTGCAGAACGCCATCCTCGGCCTGCGCGGTCGCGACCTGATTTCCACGTTGCGCAGTGTCGGCCGTCATGGCTTGCGCAACCCGCTGCATACCGCCCGCCACCTGCTGGCCCTGAGCGGCCAACTGGGCCGCGTGATGCTCGGCGATACCCCTTACCAGCCGAGCCCGCGAGACACCCGCTTCAGCGACCCGACCTGGAGCCAGAACCCGTTCTACCGGCGCGGCCTGCAAGCCTACCTGGCCTGGCAGAAGCAGACCCGCCTGTGGATCGATGAAAGCCACCTGGACGACGATGACCGCGCCCGCGCGCAGTTTCTGTTCACGCTGATCAACGATGCCCTGGCGCCCAGCAATTCGCTGCTCAACCCACTGGCCGTGAAGGAGCTGCTCAACACCGGCGGGCAAAGCCTGGTGCGTGGCGTGGCGCACTTGCTTGACGACTTGCGCCACAATGATGGCTTGCCTCGCCAGGTGGACGAACGCGCCTTCGAAGTGGGTGGCAACGTCGCGGCAACCCCAGGCGCCGTGGTGTTTCGCAACGAACTGCTGGAGCTGATCCAGTACCAGCCGATGAGCGAAAAACAGCACGCCCGCCCACTGCTGGTGGTGCCGCCGCAGATCAACAAGTTCTATATCTTCGACCTCAGCTCGACCAACAGCTTTGTCCAGTACATGCTCAAGAACGGCCTGCAGGTGTTCATGGTCAGTTGGCGCAACCCCGACCCACGGCACCGCGAGTGGGGGCTGTCGAGCTACGTTCAGGCCCTGGAAGAAGCGCTTAACGCGTGCCGCAGCATCAGTGGCAACCGCGACCCCAACCTGATGGGCGCCTGCGCTGGCGGCCTGACCATGGCAGCGCTCCAAGGCCACCTGCAAGCCAAGCACCAGTTGCGCCGAGTGCGCAGCGCCACGTACCTGGTCAGCCTGCTGGACAGCAAGTTCGAAAGCCCCGCCAGCCTGTTCGCCGACGAGCAGACGATCGAGGCGGCCAAGCGCCGCTCGTACCAGCGCGGCGTGCTGGACGGCGCCGAGGTGGCGCGGATCTTCGCCTGGATGCGGCCCAATGACTTGATCTGGAACTACTGGGTCAACAACTACCTGCTCGGCAAGACCCCGCCCGCCTTCGACATCCTCTACTGGAACGCCGACAGCACACGCCTGCCGGCGGCGCTGCATGGCGACCTGCTGGACTTCTTCAAGCACAACCCGCTGACCCACCCGGCAGGCCTTGAGGTGTGTGGCACGCCCATCGACCTTAAGCAGGTCGACCTCGACAGTTTCACCGTGGCCGGCAGCAACGACCACATTACCCCGTGGGATGCCGTGTACCGCTCAGCCATGCTGCTGGGCGGCGACCGACGCTTCGTGCTGGCCAACAGCGGGCATATCCAGAGCATCATCAACCCGCCTGGCAACCCCAAGGCCTACTACCTGGCCAACCCGAAGCTGTCCAGCGACCCGCGTGCCTGGTTCCACGACGCGCAGCGCAGCGAAGGCAGTTGGTGGCCTTTGTGGCTGGAGTGGGTCACCCCCCGCTCCGGCCCGCTGAAAGCGCCACGCACCACGCTTGGCAATGCCACCTATCCGCCGCTGGGCCCTGCGCCAGGCACCTATGTCCTGACCCGATGAGCACACCGCCCGGATGAAGACCCGCGACCGTATCCTTGAATGCGCCCTGCAGCTGTTCAACCAGCAAGGCGAACCGAATGTCTCGACCTTGGAGATCGCCAACGAACTGGGCATCAGCCCTGGCAACCTGTACTACCACTTCCATGGCAAGGAACCGGTGGTGCTGGGGCTGTTCGAGCGTTTCGAAGAAGCGCTGATGCCGCTGCTCGACCCACCGCTTGAAGTGCGCCTGGAGGCCGAGGACTACTGGTTGTTCCTGCACCTGATCGTCGAGCGCATGGCCCAGTACCGCTTCCTGTTCCAGGACCTGTCCAACCTGACCGGGCGCCTGCCGAAGCTGGCCCGCGGCATGCGCAGCCTGATCAACGCACTGAAGCGAACCCTTGCCGCGTTGCTGGCCAGCCTCAAGGGCCAGGGGCAGGTGGTGAGCGAAACTCAGGCGCTGGGGCAGTTGGTGGAGCAGATCACCCTGACACTGATGTTCTCGCTGGATTACCAGCGCGTGCTGGGGCGGGAGGGGGATGTGGGGATCGTGGTGTACCAGGTGATGATGCTGGTGGCGCCGCATCTGCAGGCCCAGGCCCGGGCGGCGGCGGAGCAGTTGGCGGTGCGGTATCTGGAGGGGTAGTGCCGCATCGGCGGTGCCCTCTTCGCGGGGCAAGCCCGCTCCCACAGAGACCCAGCTCAGGGTTTGCAAGCTGAGCTGAATCTGTGGGAGCGGGCTTGCCCCGCGAAGAAGGCGACGCGGTTAGATCAGGGTACCGGTACCGGTCGCTGCCGACGGTGTGCTGCTGGCCGGTGCCGCGCTTGGCGCTGGCGCTGCAGCTGTAGCAGTCGGAGCCGGTGCCGCACTGGCCGCAGGTGCTGCCGGTTTGGCGGCGGCCGGTTTGGCCGGGGCCTTCTTCACTGCCGGTTTCTTCGCCGCTGCAGGCTTGGCCGCAGCAGGTTTGGCCGCAGGCTTGGCAGCAGCGGTTTTCGCAGCAGGTTTAGCCGCTGGTTTTGCCGCAGCCGCTTTGGCCGCCGGCTTGGCTGCTGCGGTTTTCGCAGCAGGTTTGGCAGGCGCCTTGGCCAGTGGCTTGGCAGCGGCCTTGCTCGCAGCCGCCTTGGAGATCGGCGTGACCGAGGCACCGGTCAGTTTCTCGATCTGCTTGGTCAGGCTGTCCACTTGCTGGTGCAGCGCCTTGATCTCATTGCGGCTTGGTACGCCCAGGCGCGAGATGGCGCTGTTCAGGCGCTTGTCGAACGCTTCTTCAAGCTCGCTCCACTTGCCCAGCGCGCGATCTTTCACGCCGGACACGCGCGACGTGGTCGACGCCTTGGCGCTATCAGCCACGTCTTCGGCGGTCTTCTTCGCCTGCTTCTCGGCCTTCTCGCCGTCCTTCACCAGCGTATCGAACAGCTTCGGGCCGTCCTGGTCGATCTTCGAATAGATCCCCAGGCCCGCCAGCCAGATCTTGCGGGAGTACTTCTCGATCCCGCCGACCCAGGAGCTGCTTTCTTTGTCGGAATTTTTCTTGCCAGCCATCCTGCTCTCCTTATGGTTTGTGCGCGACGCGCTCAAGCAGCTCGTGCAGCTGTTCAAGCTTGATGGACAACGCCTCAACGTCATGTTTAGACGGAATGCCAAGGCGATTCAAGGCGCGACCAACCCGTGCGTCGAAAGCTTTTTCGATCTTGTCGAGTTGAACTTCGACCTTGCCGCGTACGCGGCTGACTTCCTGGGTCGCTTCATCCAGCTGGTTGTTGGCCGCATCGAGCTCTTTGTCGATGCGCTTCTTGCCACGTTTTTCAACGCCTTCGCCGGCTTTGACCAGCTCGTTGAAGTACTCGGAACCTTCCTGGCCGACGCGGGCATAGGCGCCGATACCTGCCAGCCAGATCTTGCGCGCGTAACCGCGCACTTCGCCCAGGGTGCCTGGAGCGTCGTCCTTTTTCTTCACATTCACTTTGGCCATGCTCTGTACCTCATGCTCATGAGTGGAGAGGAACTGCCCATGGAGGTTGGGCTTGAGCATAAGGTAGGGAAGAAAATTAGAAACCTCACCCTAAGCTCACGCGGCATAAGGGGGCCAAACATGTACCGCCGCCGCCGCAGGCATCGGCGCTAGCGTGCGAGCATTCCCGCCACCGGAGCTCACACCTCATGCCTGCGTCCCCACCCTTGCAGCCCACCACGTTCAAGCAACGGGTAGCCAGCCAATTCGCCCAACGCCCCACGCTGCGCGAGGTGGTTGCCAAGGCCGGTTTGACGATCCTGGCCAACCGCTACCCCTGGATCACCCGCAACCACCCGCAGTTGCAGTCCCTCGAGCCCTTCACGCTCATCCACGGCGCAGGCAAGCAACCGGCACAGGTCCCCCTGGTAAACACGCTGCTCGACCATTTTCTGACGGGCAAAGGCATGGCCCTCACGCACACAGACGTGCTCAGCATCGCGCCGCCCCTGCCGTTTCTGCCGCAGGCGGCTGGTGTCGGCCCCAACGCCCAGCCCGAAGTCAGCCTGAACATGGCCAACCTCAACCGCGACTTCGACGAACTGCTGGCGGCCCTGACCGAAGCCTTTCAACAGGCACAGATTGGTTTCTGGGCTGCAAGCGACGCCACATCGGGCCTGTCCCATGTGCACAGGTTGGCGCAGACCTTGAAAGCCGCCCTGCTGCTGGGCGTGGAACGGCAGGGCTTGCCCGAACCGGTGAAAGCCGTGCTGTATGGTGTGGTCAACGGCACTGCCAGCGCACTGGCGATCAACCGGCTGCAGGTCACCCTCGATGAGCATCCACCCCAGGCCTTACCGGACCTGTTGATCATCGCCGAAGCCGGGATGGTGCTGTGGTGCAAACCTTCAGGCGCGGTACGCAGCTACGTTGACCTTGCGGCCTTCGCCGAGGCCCTTCGCGACGCACTGGCGCAGCAGTATCAATTCGACACGCTGCGCTGGGCACAGCAACCACTGAACACAGACCCGTTCGCTTTCCAGTCCACTGAACTACTCAATGGCATCCTCGACAGGGTCGGCCGCCTGCGGTTGTCCACGCTCACCAGCGTCCCCGCGCTTGAGGAGGCCTTCAGCACCTTGAGCGACCCTTCGTCCCATTTCCTCGACCTGCCCCTGCCAAGCACCGAGCAGCCACTGCTAAGCCTGCCCACCTGGCTGAATCAAGCAGACAGCACCGGCCACCTGCTGTACGCCGAAGCCCTGCTTGAGCTCGCCGCCAGCCAGGCGCACGCCCAGGGCAGGACGTCGTTCGACGCAATAGAAACCCTGGGCCGCTATGCCGCTCGCCGGCTGCGCGAGCAGATGCGCGCGGACTTCCCAGCCGAAACACCGCAAGACCCCGACCAGCTGCTCGTGCAGATCTCGGTGGTGGTACCGCTGTCGTCGTCCGGCCCCGCGCAATTGAACTACCTGAAAAGCATGACCCTGACGGAACTGGCCATTGCACGCCTGCACACAGGCAGCGACGAAGTAGCGTCCGGCCTGCTCGACACCCACGCACGGCCTCTGGGCAGCTGGCTGAACCTGGATTACGTCAACCGCTTGATCTCGACCGTGGATGTCGGCGGGCGTTACCCCGCTTATGTCGCCCACCAACTGCAAGACGCCACGCTCAAGGTCAGCCGCCTCCAGCGCCATGCCACGGAATGGCGCAGCACCCTGCAGTTCGCCGCGCTCAGGGCCAGGATCGAAGCCAAGCTCAGCGCACAGGCCTGCCAGGCAATCGTCGATTTCTGCCGTGCCAATCAAGCGTCACCTGATGCGCTCAGCATTGCGCCACTGGCGTTTCTGCCTGCACCGGGTGCCTCCGAAGGCAACACGGTGCACGGCATGTTCCTGATCAAGGTAAAGGCCAACCAGCGCTGGGTCCTGTATCGCCCTCTGTTCGCGGATGACGCCGTGGCAGAGTTTGCCAGCCTGGACAGCCTGATGGCGCAGATACGGGCTGATCAGGCGTTGCAGCAACAGCTGCTGGCCTGGATGGATGACGACGCCAGGGGCATCTACCAGCACGGCGGATTCGAACGTCCGCACCTGCATAGCCGCCTCTCGGCCCTGGCGCACTTGATTGGCACGCAGTCGGCGTTGGTAGACACCCTGGTGGAACGCCTCAGGGTCCCTGTTACAGCCGTTCACACCCCTTGGCTGGAAGATTTGGATAACCACCTCTACAACGCACGCATTCAGACAATGCTACTGCTGGCCTCCCGGCAGAGCCGCTCGAATGCGCAACAGCGCTGGGCCTTGATCGTGCAGTGCGGCTGGGTCGTGTTCAACACGGTCACGCCCCTGCTACGTGGCCCTGCGGCCATGCTGGCCTGGCTGGTCGCCGCCGTGGCAACGCTCAAGGATGACCTGCCCGCCCTGTCCGATGGCAGCGCGGAAGAACAGGCCTTGGCAGCGGCAGATGTGCTGACCAACCTGGCCCTGTTGTTGATGCAGGGCCCCACAGCCCCAACGCATGCGGGGGTCAGCTCGGCAGCGGTGGACGCCATGGCCCTGGAAGGCCCCGCCCGCAGAACGCCCTCCACGCCGGTTACCGTTGAGGCACCCAAGACAGCGGACTGGGTCGAGCCCCACCAGGCGCAACGCCCCGGCCACGTCAGTGTGAGCCGTTGGCACAACAGCCAGCGGGTGGGCAATTTGCCCTCCCACGCCCGCCAGCGCCTGGGTGAACTGCGCGCAGGCGTTTCCCTGCAAGGCCATGCCGCTGAAACACAAGGCCGCCTACGCGGGTTGTACACGGTGCAAGAGCGGCTCTACGTGAACCTGCAGGACGTAGCCTACGAGGTGCAGGAAACCTGGGGCGGAATCCAGATCATCGGCCCGGACACCAGCCAGGGCGAATGGCACACACGTTGGGGCGGCGCGCCCGACGGCTACTACATTGTCGGGCGCGAACGCAGCAAAGGCCCTTGGCTGCGGCGCTGGAATGACGAATGGGTCCTGGACTTGCACTTGGCCGGCGGCATGCCAAAAACCCGAGAAGCCGTCACCGCGCAGAATCGCCAGCACTACGATGCACTGCAAGCGACCGGTCAAGCCAACCAGGACAAACTGACCCAGCTCGAACCCTTCATGGAGCGCAACCGCATCGAGCTTGAAGCCTTTGACGACGAGGCGGCCGCGTTCAGCCTGGCGTTCAATGCGTTGCCCAAACCCGACGTCAAGGCACTTCCACCGGCACTCCGAGTGCAGCGCCAGGCAGTGCTGGAAATGCGCAGGCAGCACGTGCCGCAGATCGCCGCGGGGTCGCTGTACCTGGAGAAGCAGGCCAGCTTGCTGCATGCCAACGCCGACCTCTACCGGCAGATGCTCGAGCCTCGCTACCTGAAGTACGACCGTTCGGGCGCCACTGCACGCCGGCTCAGCAACTGGACAGAAGCCGCCATCGACAATGACATGCTGCTGGTGCGGCGCCTGCTCGAACTGGTCGACCACGAACACTTGCAGGAGCAATCCGTGGGCTTGCGTGGGGTGCCTGACAGTGATGAGCAGAGGGGCCGACACGCTGTATTTCGCGAATCGACCCGAGACGCGCTGAAGGTCAGCCGCCGCCTGCTCGTGGTCAGCGAGCGGCTGGATAAAACGCTTTCCGACGTGCTCAGCGATACCCGAATCGCCTACCCGGACAAGAAAGCCAAGATCGAACGCGCCATCAAGCTGCGCCCTTACTCGTCGTTGATCGTCCGCGCACAGATTGTCAGCGACCTGGCTTACCTGACACTGGACAAGACCCTGCTCACTGCCGAAGCGGCCATTGACCTGCTGCCCTTGCAAAACAGCCTGAGCGACACGGACCTGTCAGCAGCGCTGTGGAGCCACGATGGCGTTGCCTCTGCCAACCTGCCTGCCGACCAACAAGCGGAGGTGCTGGGCAACGCCCTGCGCGTTTACCGGGCCGTCATCGGCAGGGCCCGGTACATGCAATCGTTCACCGCACCTGCGGTGGACACCACGATGCTGCAAGCCTACATCGATGCGATGACGGGCCTGGAGCGCCTGGCAGAATCCGACTTGAGCACCGCCTTGATGAATGCCGAACAGGGCACATCGTCCCCTGCGCGACAGCTGACCCACCGCGTCAGGGCCGGCAAACGCACCCTGATCCGAACCTCCCGAGGGCGCTCGGTGCTGGTCGAGCGGGACCTGGAAGGCGATCATGCCGTTCAGCGCAACCCGGCCACCGAGCAACCTGGGGGCGCCTATGAGCGGCGCAATGGCCAATGGTTCGAAGTCCCAGGCGAGGAGCGCCCCGCCGCGCAAGACACCGCACAGCTGCGCAGTCGCGCGCAACACCTGCTGGCGCACGTGAGTGACCGGGTCGCGCTGGCAGCGCGCTACGCGAACGAGCCGAACAGCCTGGCCGACCTCATGGATTGGCAGATCGAGGACATGCGCAAGGTCGAGCAGCACGTAAGCGCCGCCGATGACCGGGCGTCCGAAGGCCTGGCTAGCCAACTGCGCGATGCCATCGCCTCGCTGAACACCGAAAAACGCCGACTGCTCACCGACGCCTACCTCAACACCCGCCACCCGGACAGCAGTGCGTTACGTTACCTGTATCAGCAACAGCGGATCGAGATCGCCCTGAGCACATCGCGTAAGCCGCTGCGCACCGCCAACGACTACCTGGACGTCTACCAGATCAAGGACGTGCAGGTGCCCAATGCGGTGCTGTGGGAAGCTCACTTCCACTACCGCAGCGCCGACGCGGCGCCCCGCACCTTCGTCAAAGGCCACCTGAAGCACTGGGAGCCGCGCCCCGCGCGTGCCAGCAGGGCCGAAAAGGCGCGCGAAGTCAGGCTTGAGCACGCCCATACAGCGGCTGAACGGATCGACATCTACCGCGGCGACCTGCGCCTGGACCAGATAGAGGGCATCATCCCCTTTCCGGCCCACTGACGGGCCGGTCAACAGCACAGCCCTGGTGTCAGGCCAGGGCTTTGTCCAGCGCCCGCTCGATCTCGCTCTTGATGCTAGCGCCCATGATCGACAGCATCATGCCGAGCTTAAGCTCGACGCGGATGGTGTCTTCGCCAATCTGCACGCTGCCGTTGGCGCCGCTGCGCGCGACGTCGACGCGGTCGCCGTTCCAGGTGGCCTTGAGGTCATATTCGCGGCTGAGCTTTTCTACCAGCGCCTCGGCCTTGGCGCGGGCAGCCTCGCGGCCGAGGGAATGTTTGCGTTCGACGCTGATCTGGGTCATGCGGGTGATCCTGGGTATGAAGACATAATCAGCATTATGCCCGCCCCTGCCCCCTGGCACACCCCGCCAAGACAAATCCGCCCATTCGCCCTAGAATGGCGGTAATTTTTTCCGGTGAAGCGATATGAACGACCAGCGCAAAGGCGAACACGCCGAACCCACCACCCATTTTGGCTACACGGACGTACCGGAGAGCCAGAAAGCGAAGAAAGTCGCCGAGGTGTTCCACTCCGTGGCCGCCAAGTACGACCTGATGAACGACGTGCTTTCCGGCGGCATGCACCGCCTGTGGAAGCGCTTCACCATCGAGCTGTCGGGCGTGCGCAGCGGCAACCGCGTGCTGGACATCGCCGGCGGTACCGGGGACCTGGCCGCCAAGTTCTCGCGCCTTGTAGGCCCGACCGGGCAGGTAGTGCTCGCCGACATCAACGATTCGATGCTCAAGGTCGGCCGTGACCGCCTGCTCGACCGTGGCGTGGCCGGCAACATCGAGTTCGTCCAGGCCGACGCCGAGAAGCTGCCGTTCCCGGACAACCACTTCGACTGCGTGACCATCGCCTTCGGCCTGCGCAACGTCACCCACAAAGACCAAGCCATTCGCTCGATGCTGCGCGTGCTCAAGCCCGGCGGCCGCCTGTTGATACTGGAATTCTCCAAGCCGACCAACAAGCTGATGTCCAAGGCCTATGACGCCTACTCGTTCGCCTTCATGCCACTGGCCGGCAAGCTGATCACCAACGACTCGGAAAGCTACCGCTACCTGGCTGAATCGATCCGCATGCACCCCGACCAGGAAACCCTCAAGGCCATGATGGTCGACGCCGGCTTCGACCGCGTCACCTACCACAACATGACCAGCGGTATCGTCGCCGTGCACCGGGGAATCAAGCCCTGATGCTGCTGGCCGGGCTGCTCGCCAGCGTCGAACATGGCCTGAACCGCGTCCTGCGCATGGACAGCACGGCGCTGCCGCGGCTGGCCGCGCTCGAAGGCAAGGTCATCGAGATCGATTGCCGTCAGCCGGCCCTGCAGGTGTTCATCCTGCCCGATGAAGACGGCCTGATGCTGGCCGCGCACTGGGAGGGCGAGGTCGACTGCAGCCTGCGCGCCCCTGCCGGCAGCCTGGCGCAACTGGCCCTGGCCAAGGACAAGACCGCCGTGCTGCACAGCCCACAGGTCGAACTGCATGGCGACAGCGCTGTGTTGCTCGACCTGTTCGGCGTGCTGCAAGACCTCGAACTGGACTGGGAGCACGAGCTGCAGCGCTGGCTCGGCCCGGTGGCCACGGCGTTGCTGGCCGGCCACCTCCGCCTGCGTGCGCGCTGGACCCGCCAAGGCCTGACGCGTTTCAGCCAAAACCTCTCCGAGTACCTGGCCGAAGAGTCGCGCACCCTGGTGGGCAAACGCGAAGCCGAAGCCGCCTTCAGCGAGCTCGATGCCCTGAAGGTCGATATAGAACGCCTCGAGGCGCGCCTGCAGCGCCTCTCCCGATCCCTTGATACCAGCGATAACGCATGAAGCTGCTCGCCGTCCGCCGTCTCTTTCGCATCCAGCGTGTGGTGATCCGCTACCGTCTCGATGACCTGTTGTTCGACCTGCCCCTGCCCTGGTGGCTGATGAGCCTGCGCCTGCTGATGCCTTGGCGCTGGCTGCCGCGCAAGCCCTCCGCGCTCAGCCGCGGTGCGCGCCTGCGCCTGGCGCTGCAGGACCTGGGGCCGATTTTCATCAAGTTCGGTCAACTGCTGTCCACCCGCCGCGACCTGCTGCCCACCGACATCGCCGACGAACTGATGGGGCTGCAAGACCGCGTGCCGCCGTTCGACCCGAAACAGGCCGTGGCGTTGATCGAAGAACAGCTCGGCGCCAAGGTTGGCGAGGTGTTCAGCCGCTTCGACGTCGAGCCGCTGGCCTCGGCCTCGGTGGCCCAGGTACACGCCGCCCGCCTGAAAAGCGGCGAAGAAGTCGTGGTCAAGGTGGTCCGCCCGGGCCTCAAGCCGGTCATCGCTCAAGACCTGGCCTGGTTGTTCCTGATCGCCAAGGGCGCCGAGCGGGTGTCTGCCGACGCCCGCCGCCTGCACCCGGTGGAGGTGGTCAACGACTACGAAAAGACCATCTACGACGAACTCGACCTGCTTCGCGAGGCGGCCAACGCCAGCCAACTGCGGCGCAACTTCGAAGGCTCCGAGCTGATGTACGTGCCCCAGGTGTACTGGGACCTGTGCCGGCCCAAGGTGCTGGTGATGGAGCGTATCTACGGCGTGCCGGTCACCGACATGGCGACCCTGGCCGACCAGCGCACCGACATGAAGCTGCTGGCCGAACGCGGTGTGGAGGTGTTCTTCACCCAGGTGTTCCGCGACAGCTTCTTCCATGCCGACATGCACCCCGGCAACATCTTCGTCAGCACGGTCAAGCCGTGGAGCCCGCAGTACATCGCCATCGACTGCGGCATCGTCGGCAGCCTCACGTCGGAAGACCAGGACTACCTGGCGCGCAACCTGTTTGCCTTCTTCAAGCGTGACTACCGCCGTGTTGCGCAACTGCACATCGATTCGGGTTGGGTGCCGGCGCACACCAAGGTCAACGAATTCGAGGCGGCGATCCGTACGGTGTGCGAGCCGATCTTCGAAAAACCGTTGAAAGATATTTCCTTCGGCCAGGTGCTGATGCGCCTGTTCCAGACCGCCCGGCGCTTCAACATGGAAGTCCAGCCTCAGCTGGTGCTGCTGCAGAAGACCTTGCTCAACATCGAAGGCCTCGGCCGTCAGCTCTACCCGGACCTGGACCTGTGGAGCACCGCCAAGCCGTTCCTGGAACGCTGGATGCGCGAGCGCTACAGCCCCAAGGCCATGGTCGGCAACCTGTACAGCCAGGCCGAGCAGCTGCCGCACCTGGCCGGCATGACCCGCGACCTGCTCGAACGCCTGTCGCAACCGCACCTGCACGACCCGCAGATGCCGGAGCGCCGCCGCCAAGGCGACCGCTGGGCGCTGCGCCTGCTGGGCGCGGGCTTGCTGGGGGGTGGCGCGGTGCTGGCCGCCGGCGCCGCCGAGGCCGCCAGCCTGGCCGCTCCGGCCGCTTGGCCAGCTTGGCTGATGCTGGCCGCCGGCCTTTACCTGATCGTGCGCCAATAGCCAGCCGGCCCGCTGGCTGGCACACTAGCGCAAAGGGCCCGGCACAGGAGCGGGCCCGTTTTGGAGTGGACGATGAAAGACTGGCTGGACGAGATCAAGTGGAACAGCGATGGCCTGGTACCGGCCATTGCCCAGGACCACAAGACCGGACGCGTGCTGATGATGGCCTGGATGAACCGCGAGTCCCTGGCCCTGACCGCCGCCGAGCAACGCGCCATCTACTGGTCGCGCTCGCGTGGCAAGCTGTGGCGCAAGGGCGAGGAATCTGGCCATGTGCAAAAACTGCACGAAATGCGCCTGGACTGTGATGCCGACGTGATCATCCTGATGGTCGAGCAACTGGGCCATATCGCCTGCCATACCGGCCGCGAAAGCTGCTTCTACCGCGTCTTCGAAGACGGCCAGTGGAAAACCGTCGACCCGGTCCTGAAAGACCCGGACGCCATTTATAGCGCAGGACACTGACATGAGCGACACCCTCAACCGCCTGGCCGAAGTGCTGGAACAACGCAAGCACGCGGCACCCGACAGCTCCTACGTGGCAAGCCTGCATCACAAGGGCTTGAACAAGATCCTCGAAAAGCTCGGCGAAGAGTCTATCGAAACGATCATCGCCGCCAAGGACGCCGCTGTCAGCAAGGATTACAGCGATGTCATCTATGAAACCGCCGACCTGTGGTTTCATAGCTTGGTCATGCTCAGCGCGTTGGGGCAACACCCACAGGCCGTGCTCGATGAACTGGAGCGCCGTTTCGGGCTTTCCGGGCATGACGAGAAGGCTGCGCGTCAACCTTCCGCCTGACTGTATAGAATTCTAGGAGAGCAACATGGGTATCTTTGACTGGAAACATTGGATTGTCCTGCTGGTCGTCGTCGTTTTGGTGTTCGGCACCAAGAAGCTGAAAAACCTCGGCAGCGACCTCGGCGAGTCGATCAAAGGCTTCCGCAAGGCCATGAACGACGAAGAAAACAAGCCGGCCGAGCAGACCCCGCCGCCTGCCCAGCCCGTGCCACCAGTGCAGAACACTGCACAACAGCCTCAGGGCCACACCATCGAAGGCCAGGCCCAGCCGGTCCAAGAGCCGCAGCGGAAAGACTGACCCATGTTCGGCATCAGTTTCAGTGAGTTGCTGCTGGTAGGCCTCGTCGCCTTGCTGGTGCTCGGCCCCGAGCGCCTGCCCGGCGCCGCGCGCACGGCAGGGCTGTGGATCGGCCGCCTCAAGCGCAGCTTCAACAGCATCAAGATGGAAGTCGAGCGCGAGATCGGCGCCGACGATATCCGTCGCCAGCTGCACAACGAGCACATCCTGCAAATGGAAGAGCAAGCCCGGCGCATCCTCAACCCGCAGACGCCACCGGTGCAGCCCCCTGTCACCACGGCCACGGTGCAGCCGCCTGCTGGGCTCGAAGCCACGCCAGACGCTACGCCGGCCGCCCCGACAGCGCCGGCCGCCCCCTCTGAACCGCCACAACCGCCGCGAGCCCCATGAGCGAAAATCCGGAACACGACCAGCCCATGCCGCTGGTCTCGCACCTGACTGAACTGCGCACCCGCCTGTTGCGCTGTGTCGCCGTCATCTTCCTGATCTTTGCCGGGTTGTTCTCTTTCGCCCAGCAGATCTACACCCTGGTGTCCGCGCCGCTGCGCGACCACCTGCCGGCCAATGCAACGATGATCGCCACCGACGTGGCCTCGCCGTTCCTCACGCCGTTCAAGCTGACCATGATCGTTTCGCTGTTCCTGGCGATCCCGTTCATCCTTCAGCAGATCTGGGGCTTTATCGCACCTGGGCTGTATCGCCACGAAAAACGCATCGCCATACCGCTGCTGGTGTCGAGCATCTTCCTGTTCTACGCCGGCATGGCCTTCGCCTATTTCCTGGTGTTCCCGCTGATTTTCGGCTTCTTCGCCAGCGCCACGCCCGAGGGTGTGTCGATGATGACCGACATCGCCAGCTACCTCGACTTCGTCATGACCCTGTTCTTCGCCTTTGGCGTCGCCTTCGAGATCCCGGTCGCCGTGGTGCTGCTGGTGTGGATCGGCGTGGTCGACGTGAAGTACCTGAAGAAGGTCCGCCCCTACGTGATCATCGGCTGCTTCGTGGTCGGCATGGTCCTGACCCCGCCAGACATCTTCTCGCAGACCCTGCTGGCCGTGCCCATGTGGTTGTTGTTCGAGGTCGGCGTGCTGTGTGGCAGCCTGATCCGCAAGCGCGGTGCGCACGATGAAGCGGCCAACGATCACAACGACCAGCCGCCAGCGACGCAACCGTGAACCTGCTGCTACTCGAAGAAGCCGATTTCATCGCGGCCGACCGCGTGGTGCTGGCCGACCGGCGTTTCACCCACATGCAGGAGATCCACAAGGTCGCGGTGGGCGATAGCCTGCGCGTCGGCCAGATCAACGGCTTGATGGGCCGCGCCACCGTGGTGCGCCTGGAAGGCCACGAGGCAGAACTGCAGGTCGGCTTCGACCAGCCACCGCCCGCCAAGCTGCCGCTGACCCTGGTGCTGGCCGTGCCACGGCCAAAAATGCTGCGCAGGCTGTTCCAGACCATCGCCACACTGGGTGTACCACGCCTGATCCTGGTGAACAGCTACAAGGTCGAGAAGAGCTTCTGGCAAACGCCATTTCTGAACCCGGACAGCATTCGTGAAAACCTCATCCTGGGCCTGGAGCAGGCACGCGACACCGTGCTGCCCGAGGTGATCATCGAGAAGCGCTTCAAGCCCTTCGTCGAAGACCGCCTGCCCGCCATTGCCGAAGGCACGCTGGGCCTGGTGGGTCACCCGGGCCCCTACCCCGCCTGCCCGCGCGCCGTCGAACAAACGGTGACCCTGGCCATTGGTCCCGAGGGCGGCTGGATCCCCTACGAGGTCGAGCTGCTGGGTAAGGCTGGCCTGGCACCGGTGCAACTGGGCGAACGCATCCTGCGCGTGGAGACTGCCGTTACCGCGCTGCTGTCGCGCATTTTCTGACGCATCAGTCAGTCTTTTCCCCCCATCAAGTTTCTCTCTCCCAGGCCGATGCCTTGGCAACACAATAATTATCCGTGCTGCCAAGTTACCGGAGAGTCGAACATGTACCGATGGTTAGCCCACTCGCTGGGGAACGTAAGCGTCAATCGCAAGCTAGGGCTGGGCTTTGGCCTGGTATTGCTCCTGACCCTGGCCATTACCCTGACCGGCTGGCACGGCCTGGACAGCGTCATCGACCGCGGTGACAAGCTGGGCAATATTTCGGTGATCCAGCAGTACACCCAGGAACTGCGCATCGCGCGCCAGCATTACCAGCGCAACCGCGATGACGCCGCTGTCGCCGAGCTGGAAAAGGCCCTGGTCAACCTCGATCGCCAGGTGACGTTGATGCTGGGCCAGATCGACCACCCTGCCGACCGTCAGCACCTCGAACAACAACGCGAGGCGGTGCGCATCTACCAACAAGCGTTCAACGACCTGAAGCAGGCCGGCCAGCGCCGCGAGGCCAGCCGCAGTGTGCTCGGCGACAGTGCCGACAAGGCCGTCGAGCTGGTCGGTCGCGTGCAGCAGGGCCTGCTGAAGGGGGGCGATATCGCCCAATACCAGCATGCGGTCGAGGTAAGCGCGCTGCTGCAACAGGCGCGCTTCCAGGTCCGCGGTTACACCTACAGCGGCAACGCCGAGTTCCAGCAGACCGCACTGAAGGCCATCGACGCAGCCCTGGCCGAACTCAAGGCACTGCCCGCCAAGGTGCCCGCAGAGCATGCCGCCAGCCTCGACGACGCCGCTACCGCCATGGCCGGCTACCGTGATGCGGTCAACCAGTTCAGCAACGCGCAGACGGCCAGCGAGCAAGCGCTGCAACACATGGCCGACCAAGGCACGGTGTTGCTGCAAGCCAGCCAGGCAATGACCACGTCGCAAACCGCAGTGCGCGACGCTAGCGCTACCCAAGCCAAAACCCTGCTCGCCGCCGCCACCGCCTTGGCCTTGGCCCTGGGCCTGCTGGCGGCCTGGGCGATCACCCGGCAGATCATCATCCCGCTGCGCCAGACCCTGAGTGCTGCCGAGCGCGTGGCCAATGGCGACCTGAGCCATGACCTGCAGGTGCAGCGCCGCGACGAGCTGGGCCAACTGCAGGCCAGCATGCAGCGCATGACCCAAGGCTTGCGCGAACTGATCGGCGGCATCGGCGACGGCGTCACGCAGATCGCCAGCGCTGCCGAAGAGCTGTCGGCGGTCACCGAGCAGACCAGCGCCGGGGTCAACAACCAGAAGGTCGAGACCGACCAGGTGGCGACGGCCATGAACCAAATGACCGCCACCGTGCACGAGGTGGCGCGTAGCGCCGAGCAGGCCTCGGAAGCGGCCCTGATGGCCGACCAGCAGGCCCGCGAGGGCGACCGGGTGGTGGGCGAAGCGGTGGCGCAGATCGAACGCCTGGCCTGCGAAGTGGCCAACTCCAGCGAAGCGATGAACCAGCTCAAGGCCGAGAGCGACAAGATCGGCAGCGTCCTTGATGTGATCAAGTCGGTGGCCCAGCAGACCAACCTGCTGGCCCTTAACGCGGCAATCGAAGCGGCACGCGCAGGTGAAGCCGGGCGGGGCTTTGCCGTGGTGGCCGACGAAGTGCGCAGCCTGGCCCAGCGCACGCAGCAGTCGACCGCAGAAATCGAAGAATTGATTGCCGGCCTGCAAAGCGGCACCCAGCGCGTGGCCAGCGTGATGGACAACAGCCGCCAGCTGACCGACAGCAGCGTTGAGCTGACCCGCCGCGCGGGCGGCTCGCTGGAGACCATCACCCGGACCGTGTCGTCGATCCAGGCGATGAACCAGCAAATTGCCACAGCGGCAGAGGAACAGACCGCCGTGGCCGAGGAGATCAACCGCAGCGTGATGAATGTGCGGGACATCTCTGACCAGACGTCGGCGGCCAGTGAAGAGACGGCCAGTTCCAGTGTCGAGTTGGCGCGGTTGGGTACGCACCTGCAAGGGTTGGTCGGACGGTTCCGGCTCTGATCAGCAATTTTCGGCGCGTGTGCTGGCCTCTTCGCGGGTAAACCCGCTCCTACAGGTAAAGCGCTACCCCTGTGGGAGCGGGTTCACCCGCGAAGAGGCCGGCACAGGCAGAGCCTTCCTACCAGTTACAGCGAAATTTCCTACCTGATTTTCAGGTCAAGTCCTACACCTCCGCTGCCGATGGGCAGGAGTGTCATGCCGGCATTGTGCCCGCACGACCTCTCTCAAATGGACGGAGAATCACCATGCTCGGTTACCTTAACCGCAGGCTCGGCAACATCGGTGTCGGCGCCAAGCTCGCCCTCGGCTTCGCCGTGGTCTTGCTGCTTACCCTGGCCACCACCCTCAGCGGTTGGCGCGCGCTGGATGGCGCCATCAGCCGTTCAGAGCAACTCAGCGAAATCGGCCTGATCAACGACCTGGTCAAAGACCTTCGCGCAGAGCGCATCACCTACCGCGTGCTCAGTGATGACGCCAGCAAGTCGCGTATCGTGCGCATCCTCGATCAGCTGGAAGGCATGCTGAGCACCCTGCAGCAGCGCAGCAACGTCGATGACTCACGCCAGATGCTCACCCAGAAACTGCAGCTGCTGCAGCGTGTGCGCGACGACTTCGCTGAACTGCAACGCCTGGTCGGCCAACGCCAAGCGCGGCGCGACGCGATGCAGGCACAGGAACAGAAACTCAACGACGTCATCGATGAGCTGCAGACCCAGGCTTTGCTGAAGATGCCCGACGATAGCCGGCAAAGCGGCCTATTGGGCCTGATGGACACCCTTAGCCGTCACGTCGACGTTGCCAACCAGCAGAGCCTGGTGCCGGCGTATACCTTCTCGCCCGTCGAAGACTTCGCCAAGGTCGGTGATGCTGCCTTGAATGCCGCCGACAGCAGCCTGGGGCAGTTGCTCAAGGACCTTGCGCCCTTGGGCCTGTCGCGCACATTGACCGAACAACCCGGCACCGAACTGGCCAACTACCGCGCCAGCCTGGACCAGTACCGTAGCGTCGCCATACGGGTCGAGCAGTTGCAAGGCAATATGGAAAAGATGGGCGATGAACTCAGCGCCGTCAGCGTGGAGCTGGGCGAGCGCAAAGTCGAACAACGCGACAGCGAAGCCCTGGCCGCCCGCTCGTTGCTGACCAGCGTGGCCGTACTGGCGCTTCTGGTCGGCGTGCTCGCCGCCTGGCTGATCACCTTGCAGATCACCCAACCGCTGCGCCAGACGCTGACCTTGGCCGCCCGTATCGCCAAGGGCGACCTGAGCCAGGTCGAGCCGGTGCTGCGCCGCGACGAGATGGGCCAGTTGCAGTCCAGCATGCGCGACATGACCGTGAGCCTGCGCGAGCTGATCGGCGGCATCGACCAGGGTGTCGGCCACCTGTCGCAGGCGGCCTCACAGCTGGCGGCCAGCAGCGAAGACACCAAGCTGCGCATCAGCCAGCAACGCGAAGAAACCGACCAGGTGGCCACCGCCATGAACCAGATGAGCGCGACGGTGCAGGAAGTCGCGCAAAATGCCGAGCAGGCCTCCATGGCCGCGACCAACGCCGACCAGCAGGCGCAGATGGGCGATCAGGTGGTGGCCGAAGCCATCGGCCGCATCGAGCAACTGGCCGGGCAGATGGACCATTGCCTGGCGGCCATGCAGCACCTGGCGGGCGAGAGCCAACGCATTGGCAGCATCCTCGATGTGATCAAGTCGGTGTCCGAACAGACCAACCTGCTTGCCTTGAACGCGGCGATCGAAGCGGCACGGGCCGGTGAAGCCGGGCGTGGCTTTGCCGTGGTGGCCGATGAGGTGCGGGGTTTGGCCCAGCGTACCTCTACGGCAACCGAAGAAATTGGGCAGCTGATCGACAGCCTGCACAGCGGTACTGACGAAGTGAACCGTTTACTGGACAGCAGCAAGAGCCTGACCGAGCAGAGCGTGGAGCTGAGCCGCAAGGCCGGGCATGCGCTGGGGCAGATCACCGACACGGTGTCGAGTATTCAGGGCATGAACCAACAGATCGCCACGGCCAGTGAAGAGCAAAGCGTGGTGGCCGAGCAAATCAACCGCAGTGTGCTTAATGTGCGCGATGTGTCGGACCAGACCAGCGCGGCCAGTGAACAGACGGCGGCGTCGAGCGGGGAGCTGGAGCAGTTGGGGCGGCAGTTGCGGGGGATGGTGGGGCGGTTCAGCCTTTAATACTGCTTGTGTTCATGCGCCCCCTGTAGGAGCAGCCTTGTGCTGCGAAGAGGCCGGTAGACTACCCGTGATCTTCGCAGCGCTTACCGGCCTC
>NZ_JAPFCE010000072.1:0-25154 GCF_026240895.1 Pseudomonas sp. DCB_AW | reverse complement strand
TCGATCGAAGCCCTTCAAACTTCGCCTTAACTATTTAACTCGTTGAATCTCAAGGAGTTTTTCGTTCCGACTACGCTGGAAGTGGGGCGCATTATAAGGGGATTCGAAAGCCCGTCAACCTTTAATTTCACGAAACCTTAATATCGCTAAAAAGCAAAGCGGGGAGGCCTTCGGCCTCCCCGCTATTCCACTTCTCCATATAGGCTCAAAGCACCCCAGCACTGCGCAAGCGGTGCACGGCATCAGTATCCAACCCAAGCACCTCACTCAATACCGCCTCGGTGTGCTCACCCAACAGCGGCGGCGCCCGCCGGTACTCCACCGGCGTCTCCGACAGGCGAATAGGGCTGGCTACCTGCGGCACACTCCCCGCCAGTGGATGCGGGATAGTCACCGCCAACCCTCGAGCCACCACCTGCGGATCCTGGAACATCTGCGCCAGGTCATTGATTGGCCCACACGGCACCCCAGCCTTCTCCAACTGGCTCACCCACTCCGCCGTGGTCTTGAACACCGTAGCCTGACGAATCAACGGAATCAGCTCACCACGGTTGGCAACACGCAGCTTATTAGTAGCGAAGCGCGGATCATCCGCCCACTGCGGCTGCCCAGCCACCTCGGCAAACTTGCGAAACTGACCATCATTACCCACGGTAAGGATGAAATCGCCGTCCGCTGTAGGGAAGTCCTGGTAAGGCACGATATTGGGATGTGCATTACCCAGGCGCCGGGGCGGGGTGCCCGTGGTCAGGTAGTTCATGGCCTGGTTCGCCAGGCAGGCCACCTGAACATCGAGCAGTGCCATGTCGACATGCTGGCCGATCCCGGTCTGGTCCCGATGGGCGAGGGCAGCCAAAATCGCCACAGTCGAGTACAACCCAGTAAGAATGTCAGTCAGCGCCACGCCAACCTTTACCGGCCCTGCACCTTCTTCCCCCTCAGGCCGACCGGTCAGGCTCATCAGACCACCCAGCCCTTGGATCATGAAGTCATAGCCCGCGCGCTTGGCATAGGGCCCGGTCTGGCCAAAACCGGTAATGGAGCAATAGATAAGCTTTGGGTTGAGCGCTTTCAGGCTTTGGTAATCCAGCCCATAGGCTGCGAGGCCACCCACCTTGAAGTTCTCGATGACAATATCCGACTTCGCCGCCAGCTCACGCACCAAACGTTGCCCTTCAGGCTGCGTGAAGTCGATCGTCACCGAACGCTTGTTGCGATTGGCCGAGAGGTAATAGGCGGCCTCACTGGTATTCTCACCCCGGGTATCCCTGAGGAAAGGCGGCCCCCACGAGCGGGTATCATCGCCATTACCTGGGCGCTCGACCTTGATCACGTCAGCCCCAAGGTCAGCGAGAATCTGGCCAGACCATGGGCCGGCCAACACGCGCGAAAGGTCCAGCACCCGCAGATGTGATAGCGCGCCCATGGGCTGGCTCCTTATTAATAGAAGGCCTGGATGCCGGTCTGAGCACGCCCCAGGATCAACGCATGCACGTCATGGGTACCTTCATAGGTGTTGACCACCTCAAGGTTCACCAGATGGCGAGCCACGCCAAATTCATCGGAAATGCCGTTACCCCCCAGCATGTCACGCGCCATGCGGGCGATATCCAAGGCTTTACCGCAAGAGTTACGCTTCATGATCGAGGTGATCTCGACAGCCGCCGTGCCTTCATCCTTCATGCGCCCCAACCGCAGGCAGCCCTGCAGTGCCAGGGTGATCTCGGTCTGCATGTCGGCCAGCTTTTTCTGGATCAGCTGATTGGCTGCCAGCGGGCGGCCGAACTGCTGACGGTCCAGGGTATATTGGCGCGCGGTATGCCAGCAGGCCTCGGCGGCGCCCAACGCCCCCCAGGAGATGCCATAGCGTGCCGAGTTCAGGCAGGTGAACGGGCCCTTGAGGCCGCGCACGTCTGGGAAGATGTTCTCCTCAGGCACGAACACGTTGTCCATCACGATCTCACCTGTGATCGAAGCACGCAGGCCCACCTTGCCGTGGATCGCCGGGGCGCTGAGGCCTTCCCAGCCCTTTTCCAGCACGAAGCCGCGGATATCGCCAGCGTCATCCTTGCCCCACACCACGAACACATCGGCGATCGGGCTGTTGGTGATCCACATCTTGCTACCGGTCAGGCGGTAGCCGCCGTCCACCTTTCTGGCCCGGGTGATCATCGAGCCCGGGTCGGAGCCGTGGTTAGGCTCGGTCAGGCCGAAGCAGCCGATCCACTCACCCGTGGCGAGCTTGGGCAGGTACTTCTGCTTCTGCGCCTCGGTGCCGAATTCGTTGATCGGTACCATTACCAGGGAAGACTGCACACTCATCATCGAGCGATAGCCAGAGTCGATCCGCTCGACCTCGCGAGCGATCAGCCCGTAACACACATAATTAAGGCCGCTGCCGCCGTACTGCTCGGGGATGGTGGCACCCAGCAAACCGATTTCACCCATCTCGCGGAAGATCGCCGGGTCGGTCTGCTCATGGCGGAAGGCTTCGAGCACGCGCGGCGCCAGCTTGTCCTGGGCGAACTGATAAGCGCTGTCACGCACCATGCGCTCTTCTTCAGTGAGCTGCTGATCGAGCAGCAGCGGATCGATCCAGTTGAAGCTTGCTTTACCGGCCATGAGCGAAATCCTCGAAAAAAGAGAGCAAATTCTTGTGCCCTTGAGCCTAGGCCTGATCGGCCGTCGGGACAAACGAGGATTGCGCACGGATTAGTGATAATTTATCACTTCGTAAATCAGCAAAACGCCACATTGACAGCCTTACAAGTGAGGTTGACGTACATGCGCCGCAAGATCCCCAGCACTGCCGCCCTGGTCTGTTTCGAGGCGGCAGCGCGTAACGAGAGCTTCACCAAGGCCGCGCAAGAACTCGCGCTGACCCAGGGCGCCGTTTGTCGGCAGATCGGCGGCCTGGAGGCCTTCCTTAATGTGGAACTGTTTCGCCGCTCAAGGCGCGGGGTGAAGCTGACCGAGGCTGGCCTTTCCTACAGCCGCCAGGTTGCCGCGCAGCTGGATGCGGTAGAGCGCGATACCTTGTCGGTCATGCGCCAGCAGGGCGCCAATGTGATCGAACTGGCCGTGGTACCCACCTTCGGCACCCAATGGCTGCTCCCCAGGCTCAAGGACTTCCAGCAGCGCCACCCCGACGTCACCGTCAACCTGACCAACCGCACCCGGCCATTTCTGTTTGCCGACACAGCCTTTGATGCAGCCATCTATTTCGGCGATGCCGACTGGTCCGGCACCCAGTCACATAGGCTGATGGGCGAGAACCCTGTCCCCGTCTGCAGCCCGGCGTTGCTGGGCGGGCAGGGCATGCTCGACGCCCGCCGCATTGCGCAACTGCCATTGCTGCAGCAGACCACGCGCCCCTATGCCTGGCGGCAATGGTTCGGCGGCCTGGGCATGAACGTGGAGCGCGACATGACAGGCCCGCGTTATGAACTATTCTCGATGCTCGCGCAGGCGGCGATGCACGAAATGGGTATCGCGCTGATCCCGCCCTTTCTAATCCAGCGGGAGTTGCAGGAGGGTAGGTTGGTGGTCGCTAACAGGCATGCCCTGAGCAGTGACAAGGCCTACTATCTGATGATTCCCGAACGCAAAGTGGAGTCTGCCTCGCTACGGGCTTTCCGCGACTGGCTGGTAGCACAAGCGCAGGCTTACACCACCGCCTCTGCCTAGTCGCAGCCAAACAACCTGACTTCGTAGTCAATTATTTTAAACACCTACAGATATATGTATTTGTCGCATATTCGAAAACTGTTACGCAAGCCTGAAAATCCCGTTTAACCCTGCTGACTGCGCGGCTTTCAGGCTTAAATTGCGACATTGAGCGAACTGTAAGCGAAATACCGCAATTTTTTTTAGTTTTATCTCCTAATCTCCCAATGGCCCATGTTTGACGGGCTGCAACCGAAGGCTTGCGACATACGGTCACAGGGTGACTTGTAGTTTTAACTTCGTTTCGCTCCAGAACCGGTTGAAGCCCCTTGGGTTCATCTGCAAAATGCCTGGCCCGCCTAGGATTCGGCGGGTTGGACCGCACCAGCGCACCAGCCGAAGTACGCTGGCTTCAACAAAGACAAAAGGTCACCGCAGGAGACATAGTCGTGCACATTGGTGTTCCTCTCGAGACGCAGACGGGTGAGACAAGGGTCGCCGCGACCCCTGAAACCATCAAAAAACTGGTTGCCCAGGGCCATCAGGTCACCGTCCAACGGGGGGCAGGGCTAAACGCCAGCATTCCGGACAGTGCCTATGAGGCTGTGGGTGCCTCCCTGGGTACCGCCGCCGATGCCTACGGCGCGCAACTGGTACTTAAAGTAGTCGCGCCCAACGACCAGGAGATGGCGCTGATCAACAGCGGCAGCCTGCTGGTGGGCATGCTCAACCCGTTCAACAGTGAACTGATCGGCAAGATGGCCGAGCGCGGTATCACCGCCTTCGCCCTCGAAGCAGCGCCGCGTACCTCGCGGGCACAAAGCCTCGATGTGCTGTCGTCCCAGGCCAACATCGCCGGTTACAAGGCGGTACTGCTGGCAGCGCACTACTACCCTCGCTTCATGCCCATGCTGATGACGGCCGCCGGTACCGTGAAGGCTGCTCGCGTGCTGATCCTCGGCGCAGGCGTTGCAGGCCTGCAGGCCATTGCTACCGCCAAGCGCATGGGTGCCGTGATTGAGGCGTCGGATGTACGCCCCGCCGTTAAAGAGCAGATCGAATCGCTGGGCGCCAAGTTCATCGACGTGCCTTACGAAACCGATGAGGAACGTGAGTGCGCCGAGGGCGTTGGTGGCTATGCCCGGCCAATGCCGGCCAGCTGGATGCAGCGCCAGGCCCAGGCCGTACACGAACGCGCCAAGCAGGCCGACATCGTCATCACCACCGCACTGATCCCTGGCCGCAAGGCGCCGACCCTGCTCAGCGCCGAAACCGTCGCGCAGATGAAGCCTGGGTCGGTGGTCATCGACCTGGCGGCCGCCCAAGGCGGTAACTGCCCACTGACCGTCGCCGACCAGGTGGTGCAGGAAAACGGCGTGACCATCGTCGGCCCGACCAACCTGCCTGCCCAGGTGGGGGCCGATGCATCGGCACTGTACGCACGCAACCTGCTGGACTTCATGAAGCTGTTGTTCGACAAGGACAACGCGCTGGTCATCAACCTCGAAGACGACATCGTCGCGGCCTGCCTCATGTGCCGCGATGGCCAAGTCGTCCGCAAGAACGGCTAAGGAGCACGACAAATGGAAGACATGCTGATTTCCCATGGCATCTACAACCTGATCATTTTCGTGCTGGCCATCTATGTGGGCTACCACGTGGTGTGGAACGTCACCCCAGCGCTGCACACGCCGCTGATGGCGGTCACCAACGCCATCTCGGCCATCGTCATCGTCGGTGCCATGCTGGCGGCGGCGCTGACCGTAACGCCCGCCGGCAAGCTGATGGGCACGCTGGCCGTGGCCTTGGCTGCGGTCAACGTGTTCGGTGGCTTCCTGGTCACCCGTCGCATGCTTGAGATGTTCAAGAAGAAAGCCAAGAACGAGGCGAAGAAGTAAGCATGAGCATGAATCTGGTAACGCTTCTATACCTGGTCGCCTCGATCTGCTTCATCCAGGCGCTCAAGGGCCTTTCGCACCCGACCACGTCACGCCGCGGCAACCTGTTCGGCATGATCGGCATGGGCTTGGCAATCGTCACTACGGTTGGCCTCATTTATAAGCTGGGCGCAGAACTGGCAACGGCCGGTATCGGCTACGTGATCGTCGGCCTGCTGGTCGGTGGTACCGCGGGTTCGATCATGGCCAAGCGGGTCGAGATGACCAAGATGCCGGAACTGGTCGCTTTCATGCACAGCATGATCGGCCTGGCCGCGGTGTTCATCGCCATTGCCGCCGTATTGGAGCCGCAGTCGATGGGTATCGTCGCCAGCATCAGCGACCCGATCCCGACGGGTAACCGCCTGGAGCTGTTCCTCGGCGCGGCAATTGGTGCCATCACCTTCTCCGGTTCCGTGATCGCCTTCGGCAAGCTGTCGGGCAAGTACAAGTTCCGCCTGTTCCAAGGCGCACCGGTACAGTTCGCCGGCCAGCACAAGCTGAACCTGATCCTGGGCCTGACCACCATCGCCCTGGGCCTGCTATTCACCTTCACCGGCCACTACAGTGCCTTTACCCTGATGCTGGCTCTGGCCTTCATCATGGGCGTGCTGATCATTATTCCGATCGGTGGCGCGGACATGCCGGTGGTGGTGTCGATGCTCAACAGCTATTCGGGCTGGGCAGCAGCGGGTATCGGCTTCTCGCTGAACAACTCGATGCTGATCATCGCAGGCTCGCTGGTCGGCTCCAGCGGTGCCATCCTCTCGTACATCATGTGCAAGGCGATGAACCGTTCGTTCTTCAATGTCATCCTCGGCGGCTTCGGCGGCGCGACCGATGCCGGTGGCCCCGCAGGCACCCAGGAAGCTCGCCCGGTAAAATCGGGTTCGGCCGACGACGCTACCTTCCTGCTCAGCAATGCCGACACGGTGATCATCGTGCCGGGTTACGGCCTGGCAGTCGCCCGTGCCCAGCACGCGCTGAAGGAGCTGACCGAGAAGCTGACCCACAACGGTGTGACCGTGAAGTACGCGATCCACCCGGTGGCAGGCCGCATGCCGGGGCACATGAACGTGTTGCTGGCCGAAGCCGAAGTGCCGTACGACCAGGTGTTCGAGATGGACGACATCAACGCCGAGTTCGGCCAGGCCGACGTGGTACTGGTGTTGGGCGCCAACGATGTGGTCAACCCGGCAGCGAAAAACGATCCCAAGTCGCCGATTGCCGGCATGCCGATCCTGGAAGCGTTCAAGGCCAAGACCATCATCGTCAACAAGCGCTCCATGGCCAGCGGCTATGCAGGCCTGGACAACGAACTGTTCTACCTGGACAAGACCATGATGGTATTCGGTGACGCCAAGAAGGTAATCGAGGATATGGTCAAAGCCGTGGAGTAACCCACTGGCTGCAAACCGTGCGCTATATAAGAAGCCCCGCCGAGAAATCTGCGGGGCTTTTACATTTGCCTGATCCAGATCAACGGCTCTACTTCCGGGCTTCTCATACGACCATGGTCGTGGGACGGCAACCGGCGAAATCTCTAGACTGCGCTCCAGTAGCTTCAGTAGCCTGAGATAACAATCCATGTACCGTGATCGTATCCGCTTGTCCTCCCTGCACAGCAAGGTAATGAGTGCGGCTGATGCCGCTGGTCTGATCGAGGACGGCATGACCGTCGGCATGAGCGGCTTCACCCGCGCCGGCGAAGCCAAGGCCGTACCCCATGCCCTGGCCGAACGTGCCAAGCAGTCGCCGCTGAAAATCAGCCTGATGACCGGCGCCAGCCTGGGCAATGACCTGGACAAGCAGCTGACCGAGGCCGGCGTGCTGGCTCGCCGCATGCCCTTCCAGGTCGACAGCACCCTGCGCAAGGCCATCAACGACGGACAGGTGATGTTCATCGACCAGCACCTGTCGGAAACCGTCGAGCAATTGCGCAACCAGCAGCTCAAGCTGCCGGACATCGCCGTCATCGAAGCCGTGGCCATCACCGAACAAGGCCATATCGTGCCGACCACCTCGGTAGGCAACTCGGCCAGCTTCGCGATCTTCGCCAAGCAAGTGATCGTCGAGATCAACCTGTCGCACAACGCCAACCTCGAAGGCCTGCACGACATCTATATCCCGACCTACCGCCCAACCCGCACACCGATCCCGCTGGTCAAGGTCGATGATCGCATCGGCAGCACCGCCATCCCGATCGACCCGGCCAAGATCGTCGGTATCGTCATCAGCGACCAGCCGGACTCGCCATCCACTGTATTGCCGCCGGACGACGAAACCCAGGGCATCGCCGACCACCTGATCACCTTCCTCAAGAAGGAAGTCGACGCTGGCCGCATGACCAACAAGCTCGGCCCACTGCAGGCCGGTATCGGCAGCATCGCCAACGCGGTGATGTGCGGCTTGATCGATTCGCCGTTCGAAGACCTGACCATGTACTCCGAAGTACTGCAGGATTCGACCTTCGACCTGATCGACGCCGGCAAGCTGAGCTTCGCCTCGGGCAGCTCGATCACCCTGTCGACCCGTCGCAATGCCGATGTGTTCGGCAACTTGGAGCGCTACAAGGACAAGCTGGTGCTGCGCCCACAGGAGATCTCCAACCACCCAGAGGTGGTCCGTCGCCTGGGCATCATTGGTATCAACACCGCGCTGGAGTTCGACATCTACGGCAACGTCAACTCCACCCACGTGTGCGGCACGCGGATGATGAACGGCATCGGTGGTTCTGGCGATTTCGCCCGGAACGCGCACCTGGCCGTGTTCGTCACCAAGTCGATTGCCAAGGGTGGCGCGATTTCCAGCGTGGTGCCGATGGTCAGCCACGTCGACCACACCGAGCACGACGTCGATATCCTGGTCACCGAGCAGGGGCTTGCCGACTTGCGCGGCCTGGCGCCACGCGAGCGTGCCCGGGCAATCATCGATAACTGTGTGCACCCGGATTACCGCGCAGCGCTGAACGACTACTTCGATCGCGCCTGCCAGCGCGGTGGCCATACGCCGCACATTCTGCGCGAAGCGTTGAGCTGGCACGAAAACCTGGAAGAGACCGGGCGCATGCTCGCCAGCTGATTCCCACACGCTTGTCGTTACACCGCTCCAAACAAGCCGCCTTCAACCGGTACACGCGCGATTCGTCGTCAGCGCCGTATCGGTTAAAGGCGGCTTGCCGACTATAGGGCCGGTACAGTCAAACCCCTCGCTCGAAACGACCGCCAATCAAGCTACAGAAACTGTACTACTGTACTGGTATTCTTAGCTTACCTTCTGCTGACCACCTCTCATCCCCGAGCATTTTGCACCATATAAGTGCAGACCAGTACAGTTGCGCCTATTTCGAGTGCAACAGTAGGGTTACACAGTTAACTGAACCATCGTAATGCCGCAGAACTGTATCTACTGTTATGGACAAGAGAGGAGGATCATTGGCATCAGTTAAATCACTACCTAATCCCGCCATAAGCGGAAGGATGAAACATCATGGAACGTACACTCAGTTCCGGTCTGGTTTTTGAAAGCAACGCCCAACAATCCAACGCTTCGATGCCTCTGCGCGCCCTGTCCACCCTGCTGTTGTGGCAGCGTCGCATGGCCAGCCGCCGTCAACTGGCTCGTCTGGACTCCCGCCTGCTGGCCGACGCCGGTATCAGCGAGTCGCAGCGTTACGAAGAGCTGAGCAAGCCTTTCTGGCGCTAAGCTCCGGCTTGCCGGCTACGCCCGGCACCGCGAATTCTCAAACCCGTTGCAGGTGACTGCAGCGGGTTTTTTGTTTGTAAGCCACGTGCCAGAGCGGCTATCAGCAATACAGGTACAGTTTCCTATAAAGTGAAAACACACCAGTACAGTACTAGGAAGGGCTGTTCATTAACATCCAGAAACATCGACGCGTGATACGCTTCGCTTAACAGTCTGGTAGAAACCAGATGTTGAAAAGTACCGAGACGCGCAGTGCGAGCGTCCGATTAGCAGAATCCCCTAGGAGTCCACGATCATGTCCCTTAAACACCTGATTGGCGCCGCCCTGATGCTGAGCCTGGCCGGCACCGCCAGCGCCACCAGCTTCGTCGTCACCACTGACGCAGTCGTGGGCGCTGTCGCTGCATCCACTGACGCCACCTCCGACGTATCGTCGTCGTTCCGCGACGACAAGATCGTCCAAGCCGCCCGTGACGATGCCGCCAGCTTCGTTGGCAGCCAAGGCGACATTCGCGGCGCCAAGCTGGAAAGCGCCTTCCTGCACATTCGCGCGCAAATGCCGACCCTGCAGGCTAGCGACGCACAGCTGGCACAGGCCATCCTGGCCATCTGACCTGCACTGAACCCTGCGACTGTACGGGTGCTCGCCCGCACAGCCGCAGGTGTATTCACCCCCTCGTTCCCAGCCGTCAGAAGCCCATGCGTTATCTGTTGCCGTTGTTGTTTGTCGCCGTTGGCATTCCCCTGAGCATGGCACCTGCCCATGCGTTGGACACCACCACGCAAAGCCTGGTCATCACAGGCTATGTCACCAGCCAAGTCACCACAGCGCCGTTCGACCGTAAGCTGGTCAGCCAGGCCCGTGACGATGCTGCGGTATTCGTCGCCAGCGATGGCCTGATCCGCGGTGCGCGCCTGGAAGCGGCGTTCGCCTCGCTGCGCCAGCTCGGTGCCGCACAGGCTGTCGGCGAGCTGGAACTGGCGCAGGCAATTCTCGTCCAATGACTACACCTGACTCCCTGTATTTTTCGGAGATGCTCCATGCGTAAACCGCTGATTGCCGCTACCCTCGGCATGCTGCTGCTGGCCGACCTGGCCCAGGCACAGACGCTGGTGGCCACCAGCAACATCATCGTGCGTGCCTTTGGCCGTTCGATCGATTTCACGTCCGACACCACCACCTCGATCCGTGACTCCAAAGTCGTGCGTGAAGCGCACGACGATGCCGCCAGCTTCGTCGCCAGCAACGGTGATATCCGTGGCGCCCAGCTTGAAGCTGCGTTCAATACCCTGCGCGAGCGCCTGCCTGAAGCGCGAGGCGCCAGCGACCAAGTGCTGGCTGAAGCCATTCTCGCGCTGTGAACCAGGTGCGTGCCTGGCTGCTCGGCTGCGCCCTGACGCTGCTCGGCACACCCGCCCTGGCCGACCTGCAGCTTGAGCTGCAGGCTTCCGGCCTCGACCCTCAACAACGCCAAGCCAGCCAGGCACTGCTCGACGAAGCACTGAGCAAGCTGCCGCCGCGCTTCAAGCAGCAACTGGACCGGCGTGTGCAGGTCAGCTGGACGGCGCGCATGCCGGCCGACGCCTATGGCCAGGCGTCGCTGGTTTCTACCCTGGAGCTCAACAGCCGCCTACTGCCCGGGCTGGTCGATGGCAGCGCCGCCCGCGAACGCACCCACCGCCCACACGGCACCGTGCGCGAAGAGCTGTTGGCGACTGTCCTGCATGAACTGACTCACATTTACGACCGGGCCCGGTTGTGGCCGGCCACCGAGCGCTCGCTGATCGCCCGTTGCAAGCGCCAGCAGGGCACCGTGGGCAAAATCGGCTTGCCAGAGGCGTGCCGCGGCCAGGCCGAGCGGCGCTTCACCTTGAGCGATGACCCACGCCTGCTCGACCTTGCGGGCTGGCAGCAATATGTCGGCCGCCGCGGTGAGCGCGAGCAGCACAACGGCCAGTTCGTGCGCAGCCCAGACACCTATGAGCTGAGCAGCCCCAAGGAATTCATCGCGGTCAACATGGAGTACTTCCTCCTCGACCCGAGCTATGCCTGCCGGCGCCCCGCCTTGAACCAGTACCTGCGCGACCACTTCGGCTGGGCACCCGCACAAGAGAGCTGCGCCAAGGGCTTGCCATTCCTCAACGCGGGCAGCGACTTCGCTCGCCAGCCACTGGGCGAAATCGACCCCGAACGCGTTTATGAAGTCGATTACCTGCTGGCCGAGGCCAATCAGAACTGGGTCAGCCGCTGGGGCCACAGCATGCTGCGCCTGGTCATCTGCAAACCTGGGCGGCCGCGCGGCCCGGATTGCCGCCTGGACCTCGACCAGCACCTGGTGCTGTCGTACCGCGCCTTCGTCAACGATGTGCAGTTGTCCAGCTGGGACGGCCTGGTCGGCGCTTATCCATCGCGGCTGTTCGTGTTGCCGTTGGGCCAGGTCATCGACGAGTACACCAAGACCGAGCTGCGCAGCCTGGCGTCGATCCCCCTCAAGCTCGACCGCCAGGAAGTCGAGAACCTGGTGCGCCAAGCGGCGGAAATGCACTGGAGCTACGACGGCAATTACTACTTCCTGTCCAACAATTGCGCGGTCGAATCGCTGAAACTGCTGCGCAGTGGCACCGCCAACCCGCGCCTGAACGACCTCGACAGCATCATGCCCAACGGCCTGCTGGAAGTGCTCAAAGGGCGCGGCATTGCCGATACCAGTGTGCTTGATGACCCCCGCGAAGCCCTGCGCCTGGGTTACCGCTTCGACTCCTACCGTGACCGCTACCAGGCCATGTTCGACGTGCTGAAAAAGCAGCTGCCGATCAAGCAGGACAAGGTCGAGGACTGGCTGGCCCTGGATGCCGAACAGCGCCGCGGCTGGTTCGCCCGGGCCGACCTGCGCACCAGCGCTGCCTTGCTGCTGCTCGAACAGGCCAGCCTGCGCCGCCAGCTGTTGCTGGCCCAGGACGAGGTCAAGCAGCGCTACCTGAACGCGGCTGCGCTGAAGGATGGCAGCATCGACAAGGCCAACCAGACGCTGCAGCAGATGCTCGCCAACAGCGGCTTCCTCAGCCGCCCGGCAGAACTGCTGGACGCCAAAGGCTATGGTCTACCGCAGCCCGATGAGCGCAAGCACCTGGAGAAAGTCAGCAGCGAGCGGCAGGCCCAGTTGCTGCGCCTGAGCACCGACCTGGACAAAGAGGTGAGGGCGCTGCTGGATCCGTCGCGGGCCAAGGAGATTGCCGCGATCGAGACCAACGTGAAGCAGGTGGGTGAGCATCTGCGAACGCTGCACAAGGCCGCAGGCGGGTTGCAGTTGTAGTGATCACAGCACCGGCCTCATCGCGGGCAAGCCCGCTCCCACAGGTTTATCACTGCCCTTGGCGCAGTGGGGTACCTGTGGGAGCGGGCTTGCCCGCGAAGGCCATGTGACCAAACAGATGACCTACAGGCTTTCCCCAACCTCCCCAGGCAGATCCTCATCCAGGTGCAACCAGGGCAACCGGCTACCCGTCCAGATATGCCGGTTGGCCCGCACCCGCTCCGGGTGGTCCAGCGTCGCCACCGTCACATCGATGCTGTCCGGGCTGTGCGAAGTGACCAATGCCACATGCGCCCCACACTGCCCGCAAAAATACCGGCTGCAACTGGCCGGCGCCACATAACAGCGCGGCTCGCCCGCCAACCACTGAAATGCGGAACGCGACAACGTCAGCCAAGTCACCACCAACCCGCCACTGACGCGCCGACAGATCGAACAATGGCAGTGGGCGACATCTGTCAGCGCGCCCTCCAGCCGATACCGCAAGCCACCACAGTGGCAGCCACCTTCGGTCACATTCTGCATCACCTACCTCCCGTCGCCTTTGTCACAGCGAAAGCTGGCTGAAAGCTTGCCCTCTTAGGATAGCGCCCACTACCGGCACAAGACCGGTCAGCCAGGGCACCCGGAACCTTCCGCGCCCGGCCCAATCAACAACAACAATGGTGATTCTGATGTATTCCTGTGCCCGCCTTCATGTCGTCCCCCTCCGCATGCTCCCTGCACAGCGCCTGACGCGCTGATCCGCCCGAATCGACTGTCCTTTCGCCGCGCCACGCCTGGAGTATTGCCATGCTGACCTTCCTCGGCTTTGCCATGGTCATCACCTTCATGTACCTGATCATGACCAAGCGCCTGTCGGCCTTGATCGCGCTGATCCTGGTACCGATCCTGTTCGCCCTGTTCGGCGGTTTCTCCGCCAAGATCGGCCCCATGATGCTCGAGGGCATCAGCAAACTCGCGCCCACCGGCGTGATGCTGATGTTCGCCATCCTCTACTTTGCCCTGATGATCGACTCCGGCCTGTTCGACCCGGCCGTGCGCAAGATCCTCAAGCTGGTCAAAGGCGACCCGCTGAAAGTCTCGGTCGGCACCGCCGTGCTGGCCCTGGTGGTCTCGCTCGACGGTGACGGCGCCACCACCTACATGATCTGCTGCGCCGCCATGCTGCCCATGTACAGCCGCTTGGGCATGAGCCCGCGGATCATGGCCGGCCTGATCATCCTGGCCGGCGGGGTGATGAACATGACCCCCTGGGGTGGCCCGACCGCACGCGCCGCCAGCGCACTGCACGTGGACCCGTCAGACATTTTCGTGCCCATGATCCCAGCCATGCTGTTCGGCGTACTGGCGATCCTGGCCATTGCCTATATGTACGGCAAGCGTGAACGTGCCCGCCTGGGCGAACTGCACCTGCCGACCGACGACATCGACCACAGCGAAATCACCGTGTCGCAGTTCCCGGAGGCGCGCCGGCCAAAACTGTTGTACTTCAACGGTGCCCTGACCGCGGCCCTGATGGTTGCCCTGATCGCAGGCGTGCTGCCACTGCCGGTGCTGTTCATGATCGCCTTCAGCATCGCCATGATCGTCAACTACCCCTGCCTGCAGCAGCAAAAAGACCGCATTGCCGCCCACGCCGGCAGCGTTCTGGCGGTAACCGGGCTGATCTTCGCCGCCGGTATCTTCACCGGCATCCTGTCCGGCACAGGCATGGTCGATGCCATGTCCAAGAGCCTGCTGGCGGTCATCCCCGAGGCCCTGGGCCCGTACCTGGCGGTGATCACCGCGATCGTGAGCATGCCGTTCACGTTCTTCATGTCCAACGACGCCTTCTACTACGGCGTGTTGCCGGTACTCGCCGAGGCAGCCAGCCACTACGGCATCAGCCCGGTCGAGATGGCCCGCGCGTCGATCGTCGGCCAGCCGGTACATCTGCTCAGCCCCTTGGTACCCTCCACCTACCTGCTGGTGGCCCTGGCCGGCATCGAGTTCGGTGACCACCAGCGCTTCACCCTGAAGTGGGCAGTTCTGGTGTGCCTGTGCATAATGCTCGCCGCGCTGCTGATGGGGATTTTCCCGCTGTTCAGTAGTCTTTAATAAACACGTATTACCCCTCCCGCGATGCGCCCCAAATTGGGGCGCGTCGCCTTTACCGTTCGAAGGAATACACATGGAATGGCTGACCAGCCCGGAAATCTGGGTTGCCTTTTTCACCCTCACCGCGCTTGAGATCGTTCTCGGGATCGACAACATCATCATGATCTCGATCCTGGTCAGCCGCATGCCCAAGCACATGCAGCCACGTACCCGGATCTTCGGCCTGGCCCTGGCCATGGTCACGCGTATCATGCTGTTGCTGTCGATCACCTGGGTCATGCGCCTGACCGCCGATCTGTTCGTGGTCTTCGGCCAAGGCATCTCCGGCCGCGACCTGATCCTGTTCTTCGGCGGCCTGTTCCTGTTGTGGAAGAGCTCCCAGGAGATCTACCACGGCCTGGAAGGCGAAGACGAAAGCTCGGACGAACCGAAAGGCGCGGGCGGCAAGTTCTTCTACACCATCATCCAGATCGCCATCATCGACATCGTGTTCTCGCTGGACTCGGTGATCACCGCTGTGGGCATGGTCTCCCATGTGCCGGTAATGATCGCCGCCATTGTCGTCGCCGTGCTGGTGATGATGCTGTGCGCCGGTGCCATCAGTAACTTCATCGACAAGCACCCTTCGCTGAAGATGCTCGCGCTGTCGTTCCTGATCGTGGTCGGTACCGTGCTGATCGCCGAATCGTTCGACGTGCATGTGCCAAAAGGCTACGTCTACTTCGCCATGGCGTTCTCGCTGGCGGTCGAAGCGATCAACATCCGTATGCGCACCGCCCTGTCGCGCAAAGATGGCAAAGAGCATGATCCGGTGAAACTGCGCAAGGACATTCCGGGTCAATAAACCCAGGAAGCGCGTTTCAAGCAAGGGCCCTTCGGGGCCCTTTTTCGTGCCTGCCGGCCTCTTCGCGGGTAAAACCCGCTCCCACAGGCCGCCAACGATCCCGGTGGGCGCGGGTTTAACCGCCAAGAGGCCAGCCGGGCACACATTCATGTCCGGTTGTTTCAAATCGCCGACAGCCATGCGAAGCTGGCAAGCGCTGCACAAAACAACTAAAGCTTTGAGTGGGCACTGAAATTTTCCAAAACGCCCACGCTCCACTTATTGGCCCACATGGGCCATTGGCAACAGGGGGCTTCGCCATGCTGACCCTGCTCAACCTGCTCTCGGCCGTGACGCTTTTGGTCTGGGGCACACACATCGTGCGTACCGGCATCCTCCGGGTTTTCGGCTCTGACCTGCGCCGCATCATCAGCCAGAACATGAACAAACGCCCCCTGGCGTTCATCGCTGGGATTCTGGTTACCGCCATGGTGCAGAGCAGCAACGCCACCGCGATGCTGGTCACATCCTTCGTCGGCCAAGGCCTGATGGCCATGACACCGGCCTTGGCGATCATGCTTGGCGCCGATGTCGGTACCGCGCTCATGGCCCGGGTGCTGACCTTCGACCTGTCGTGGCTGTCGCCCCTGCTGATCTTCCTGGGTGTGATCTTTTTCCTCTCGCGCAAACAAACCCGCGTCGGCCAGCTGGGGCGGGTAGGGATTGGCCTTGGCTTGATCATCCTGGCCCTGGAGCTGATCGTGCAGGCCGCTGCGCCCATCACCCATGCCCAGGGCGTGAAAGTCCTGTTCGCGTCGTTGACCGGGGACATCTTGCTCGACGCCTTGGTCGGCGCGCTGTTTGCGATGATCTCCTATTCCAGCCTGGCGGCGGTGTTGCTCACCGCGACCCTGGCCGGCGCTGAAGTGATCAGCCTGCCGGTGGCCATCGGCCTGGTGGTGGGTGCCAACATCGGCAGCGGCTTGCTGGCCTTCATCAGCACCAGCATGCAGAACGCCGCCGGGCGGCGCGTCGCGCTGGGCAGCTTGCTGTACAAGCTGTTCGGCCTGTTGCTGATCATTCCGGTGCTGCACCCACTGGTGGAGTGGATGGACACCTTGAGCTTCAGCCCTCAGGAGCTAGTGATCGGGTTCCACCTGCTCTACAACACCCTGCGCTGCTTGCTCATGCTGCCAACCGTCAAACCCATGGGCCGGCTGTGCAACTTCTTGCTGCCCGAGCGCGAAAACGGCAATGGCCAAGTACGCCCGCGCCACCTTGATGCCTCAGCGCTGGAAACGCCCAGCCTGGCACTGGCCAACGCGGCCCGCGAAACCCTGCGCCTGGGCGACATCGTCGACAGCCTGCTCGAAGCCATGCTCGGGGCCCTGCGCGGCACGCAAGCCGCCCTGCCACAGCAGGTGCGCGCGTTGGCCGAGGATGCCGAGGCCCTGTACAGCGCCATCAAACTGTACCTGGCGCAGATGACGCGGGAGGACCTCAGCGAGCGCGATAACCGGCGCTGGGCCGAAATCATCGAGTTGGCGATCAACCTCAAGCTGGCCTGCGACCTGGTCGAACGCATGCTGCGCAAAGTCCAGCAGCAGAAAACCAGCCAGCGCCGCGAGTTTTCCCAGGTCGGCCTGGAGGAACTGACCGGCCTGCAGGAGCAGTTGCTGTCGAATCTGCGCCTAGGCCTGTCCGTATTCCTCAGCGCCGACCCCGAAAGCGCGCAGCTGTTGCTGCGTGAAAAACGCCGGTTTCGTGCACAGGAACGGCGCCTTGCCCACGCCCATGTCAGCCGCCTGCAACGCAAGGTGGTGCAAAGTATCGAGACCAGTTCGCTACACTTGGAGCTGATCGCAGACATGAAGCGGTTGAACTCTTTGTTCTGCAGCAGTGCCTATGTGGTACTCGGTGGCTCGGACAC
Organism: Pseudomonas sp. DCB_AW; assembly: GCF_026240895.1. Classification (NCBI taxonomy): domain Bacteria; kingdom Pseudomonadati; phylum Pseudomonadota; class Gammaproteobacteria; order Pseudomonadales; family Pseudomonadaceae; genus Pseudomonas; species Pseudomonas sp. DCB_AW. The sequence goes on along the minus strand of NZ_JAPFCE010000072.1, from coordinate 7,679 downwards.
GGGCGGGCTAATGCTCGACAGCGTGCCGGACGAAGCCCGCTTGCCGTGATTTCGCCAACCAGGAGATCCAAGCTCGCCCATGCGTTGCCTGATGTTCGTTTGCCTACTGATCTGCAGCCTGCCCACGCTCGCCCTCGACCGCTCGCGGGTTGAAGGCTACCTGCTGCCCAACGGCCTGCAGGTCATCCTCAAGAACGGCTATGAACGCGACCACGTGGCCATCCGCCTGGTGGTGGGGGTCGGCCTGGATGACTTCAGTTGCGAGCAGAAAGAGCTGCCGCACTTGCTCGAGCACTTGCTGTTCAGCGGCATCGACGAAACGGGCGAGGGCGGCCTGGAAGAGCGCCTGCAAGCCCTGGGCGGCGAGTGGAATGCCTACACCAGCAGCGCCGATACCACCTTCGTGATCGAAGCGCCGGCGCGCAACCAGCGTAAAGTCCTCGACCTGCTGCTGGCGATAATCCGCGACACCCCGATCGATGCCAAGGCCCTGGCCACGGCGAAAAGAATCATCGAGCGCGAAGATGGCGGCCACTATGGCCACCTGCAGCGCTGGCTCGACCGCCAGGACATCGGCCACCCCGCCAGTGACCAGTTGGCTACCGAGCTGGGCCTCAAATGCGCCGAGCGCTCGAACATCGACGACATGACCCTGGAACAGGTGCAGGCCCTGCGCGACCGCTGGTACGCGGCCAACAACATGACCCTGATCCTGGTCGGTGGCCTCGACCGCCTGCTGCCGGCCTACCTGGAGCGGACCTTTGGCGAGCTGCCTGCCACCGAACCGGAAGAGCGCCGCAACCTCGAGAGCATCAGCCAGCAGGCCGAACAACGCCGCGACCTGACCCGCGGCTGGCTGGGCGACAGCGTCAAGTTGCACTGGCTGTTCATCGAGCCGGTGCTGGACAACGACCACCAGCCGACCCTCGACCTGCTGTCACGCTACCTGGACTGGGCACTGTACGACCAGTTGCGCCTGCGCAATGGGCTGTCCTACGGCCCATCCGTGCAGCGCGAAAGCTTCGGCGACAGTGGCATGCTCAGCCTTAACGCCGACCTGGAACGCGACGACATCGACAAGGCGGTCAAGGTGATGCAGGGCTTGTTCGATCACCTGCGCAAGGAAGGCCTCGACCCGGACACCTTCGCCCGTATCAAGGACGCCAGCATTGCCCGGGAAAGCTGGAGTACCCAAGGCAACAGTGCCTTGGCCGACTATTACTGGGGCGCGTTGAACGACTACACCGACGGTCGCTTTGCCAACCCTGCGCGCAAGTTGCGCCAGGTCAGCCTGGCACAGGCCAATGAGGCACTGAAGGAATTGCTCAAGGACCCGGGTTACCTGCGCATCGAGAAACCGCTGCTGGGTTACGACGAACTGTACGGGCTGCTCGCCCTGCTGCTGGGGCTGATCCTGGCGGCAGGGTTGCTGCGCTGGCGCCGGCACACCCCGCACCCACCGAGCGGTGCTACACGGCAGAAGTGATTCGGCGGTATCCTTTAGCCAGTACCGGCCTGTTCGCGGGCCCGCCTCCACAACGGTAGACATTGCCCCTGTGGGCGCGGGCTTGTCCGCGAAGCGGCCGGCACAGCCACCCTATCTCTCCTGTTGTAGACCCATGCCCCCAATTCCCCGCTTCGTCCAGCGCGTCATCGAACTGCTTAAACGCTACCCCGGCATCATTGCGCTTGGGGGGTTCCTCTCTGGCATCGGCAGCTTCATCCTGGTCGACCGCCAGGCCGGCCTTGCCAGCTGGGTAGCCGTCCTGATGCTGGTCAGTTGGGTCTGGCTGATGCTGGAAAACACCCTTACCGGCCTGTTCGCCCGCACCTTCAACCGCGAAATCCCGCAGCCCTTGCTGCGCTACGCGACGCAGATGATCCACCAGGAAACCCTGTTCTTTGTCCTGCCGTTCTTCTTCATCACCACCACCTGGAACAGCGGGCAGCTGGTGTTCACCGGCTTGCTGGGCGCTGCCGGGCTGATTTCGATCGTCGACCCGCTGTACTACAAGTGGCTGGCCCCACGGCGCTGGCTGTTCCTCGCGCTGCACACCCTGACGTTGTTCGCAGCATTGTTGACCGCGCTGCCCATCATTTTGCACCTGACCACCGCCCAGAGCTTCAAGCTGGCGTTGATCATCGCCATGGCCCTGTCGTTCCCGAGCCTGGCCAGCAGCTTCCCGGTGAATACCTGGCGGCGCGGCGTGGCCCTGGTGCTGGTGACGCTGTCGGTCGGGGCCGGAGGCTGGTTGCTACGCTCCTGGGTACCACCGGCGACGCTGTGGATGACCGAAGTGGCCGTCAGTACCGAAGTGCTCAACCGCCAGCCCGGCGAGTCGCTGGACGAGATCGCTGCCAGCCGCATCAAGAGCAGCGGGTTGTATGCGTACACCTCGATCAACGCACCACGAGGCCTGAACGAGCGGATCTATCACGTGTGGCAAAAGGACGGCACGGAAGTCGACCGTATTGCCCTGGACATCCACGGTGGGCGCAAGGAAGGCTACCGCGCCTGGACCCACAAGCAGAACTTCCCGCCTAACCCGGTGGGCAAATGGCAGGTGAGGGTGCTGACCGAAGACGGGCAGGTGATTGGTGTGCTGCGCTTCAAGGTGGTCGACGACACTGCGACGAAGTGATGGTTGGGGCTTGCCGGGGCGCCGAACCGCTGCGATGGGCCGCAAAGCGGCCCCCAGCGCCCACACTCAGCACATAATCAACAAACCAGCCCATGCCCTCTGCGCTATGATCAGCCCCTAAGCCTTAGCGCCGAGTCAGTTGCATGGAGCCTATGACCCCCCCCAGTGCCACCCTGGACACCAATCAACACCCCGCCTGCCTGCGCATTACCGGTGATTGGACCCTGGCCCACTACGCCAGCCTCAAGCGCGAAAGCGAGCAGTTGCGCACGCAATGCAGCAGCGACACCGTTGCCGACCTCAGCCAACTGGGCCGCCTCGACACCGCCGGCGCCTCGCTGCTGGCCGAACTGCTCGGTTCCGAGCGCCTGTCCCATTGCACCGACAGCCTGCCCGACGCCAGCCGCGCCCTGCTCAAGAACGTCTACTGCTCCGTCCAGGACTACTGCATCCCGGTCAAGGAGGCAGAACGCCCGGTGCTGCTGTTGCTGCTGGAGCGCATCGGCCGTGCCGTCAATACCCTTTGGCAAGACACCCGGCAATTGCTCGGCTTCGTCGGCCTGATTCTGGAAACCCTGCTGCGAAGGGCCTTCCAGCCGCACCGCTGGCGGCTTACCCCGGTGGTCGCTCACATCGAGCAAACCGGCCTGGACGCCGCCCCCATCGTGGCCTTGCTGACCTTCCTGGTAGGTGCGGTGGTGGCGTTTCTCGGCGCCACGGTGCTGGCTGCCTTCGGCGCGACCATCTTTACCGTCGACCTGGTGGCGTTCTCGTTCCTGCGTGAATTCGCCGTGCTGCTGACCGCCATCCTCATGGCCGGCCGCACGGCCAGTGCCTTCACCGCGCAGATCGGCTCGATGAAGGCCAACGAAGAAATCGACGCCATCCGCACCCTGGGCCTGAACCCGATGGAGTTGCTGGTCGTGCCCCGGGTGTTGGCCCTGCTGATCTCGTTGCCGCTGCTGACCTTCCTCGCGATGATCTGTGGCATCGTCGGCGGCGCGGTGGTCTGCGCGCTGTCGCTGGATATCTCGCCGGCCATGTTCCTGTCGCTGCTGCAGACCGACATCGGTGTGCAGCACTTCCTCGTCGGCCTGGCCAAGGCGCCGTTTTTCGCCTTCCTGATCGCGGCCATCGGCTGCCTTGAAGGCTTCAAAGTCAGTGGCAGCGCAGAATCCGTAGGGGCACACACCACCTCGGCAGTGGTGCAGTCGATTTTCGTGGTCATCGTGCTGGACGCGGTGGCGGCACTGTTCTTCATGGAGATGGGCTGGTGAGCGGGCGCGAAACAGTCATCGAGGCCCGGGGCATCTGTAACCGCTTCGGCAGCCAGAGCGTGCATGAAAACCTCGACCTGGACCTGTACCGGGGCGAGATCCTGGCCGTGGTCGGCGGCTCGGGTAGCGGCAAATCGGTGCTGCTGCGCAGCATCATTGGCCTGCGCCGGCCCAACGAAGGGCAGATCAAGGTATTCGGCCAAGACCTGGCCGAGCTGCGCGAAGAGCAGCGTTCATTGGTCGAGCGGCGCTTCGGCGTGCTGTTCCAGAAGGGTGCGCTGTTCTCGTCGCTGACCATCACCGAAAACGTCGCCTTGCCGCTGATCGAGCATGCTGGTTTGTCCCGCGCGGATGCCGAACACCTGGCCGGGGTCAAGCTGGCCCTGGCCGGGCTGCCGATTTCGGCCGCCGACAAATACCCGGCCTCGCTGTCCGGCGGCATGATCAAGCGCGCGGCGCTGGCACGCGCCTTGGCCCTGGACCCGGACATCCTGTTCCTCGATGAACCCACCGCGGGCCTCGACCCGATCGGCGCCGCCGCGTTCGACCAGTTGATCCTGACCCTGCGCGACGCACTGGGCCTCTCGGTGTTCCTCATCACCCACGACCTGGACACCCTCTACACCATCACCGACCGCATCGCGGTGCTGTCGCAGAAGAAGGTGCTGGTGGCCGGCCCCCTGGCCGAGGTCGAGCAAGCCAACGACCCCTGGATTCAAGAATACTTTCACGGCCCCCGCGGGCGTGCAGCCGAACAGGCCGCCGCCCGCCCGAGGCAGGAGCGCTGAACGATGGAAACCCGAGCACATCATGTCCTCATTGGCCTGGTCACCGTCCTGGTGGTGGCCGGTGCCATGCTGTTCGGCCTGTGGCTGACCAAGTCCAGTGTCGACGATGCCTTCAAGGATTACGAAGTGGTGTTCAACGAAGCCGTCTCGGGCCTGTCCCGGGGTAGCCCGGTGCAGTACAACGGCATCAAGGTCGGCGACGTGTCGACCCTGCGCCTGGACCCCAAAGACCCGCGCCGCGTGCTCGCCCGCGTACGGCTGAGCGGCGACACACCGGTCAAGGAAGACACCCAGGCCAAGCTGACCCTGGCCGGGGTCACCGGCAACTCGTTCATCCAGCTCAGCGGCGGCACGCCCCACAGCCCGGAGCTCAAGGGCAAGGACGGCAAGTTGCCCGTGATCATCGCTTCGCCTTCGCCGATCTCACGCCTGCTCAACGACAGCAGCGACCTGGTGACCAACATCAACCTGCTGCTGCACAACGCCAACCAGATGTTCTCTGACGACAACATTGGCCACCTCAGCAGCACCCTGGCCAACCTCGACAAGACCACCAGTGCCTTCGCCGGCCAGAACGGCGGCATTGCCCAGGCCATCGAGCAACTGGTGCAGGTTGGCAAACAGGCCAGCGCCACCCTGGCCGAAACCCAGGCACTGATGCGCAACGCCAACGGCCTGCTCGGCAGCGAAGGCAAGCAAGCCATCGGCAATGCCGGGCAGGCCATGCAGTCGCTGGCCGACAGCACGGCAACCATCAACCAGCTGCTCAAGAACAACAGTGAGGCCATTGGCGACGGTGCCCAGGGCCTGAACCAGCTAACCCCCGCAATCCGCGAGCTGCGCGAGACCCTCAACGCACTGAAGGGCATTTCCCGGCAACTGGAGGCCGACCCGAGCGGCTACCTGCTCGGCCGCGACAACAACAAGGAGTTCCAGCCATGAAACCTTCGCTGCGCCTATTGGCCCTGGCGGCCGCGATGAGCCTGGCCAGTGCCTGCTCGATCCTGCCGCCAAGCGAACCTGTGGACCTCTATCGCCTGCCCGTGAACCAGCCAAGCCGCGTTGCCACGCCGCTGGACTGGTCGCTGCGGCTGAACAAACCCCTGGCCAGCGAAGTGCTGGCCGGCCCCCGGATCACGGTGATTCCACAAGGGGACGTGGTCAGCAGCTACAAGGGCGCACGCTGGAGCGACGCTGTGCCGGTACTGCTGCGCAACCGCTTGCTCGACGGGTTCCAGCGTGACGGCCAGGTGCAGCGCCTGAGCGCCGACGACAGCAACCTGCAGGCTGACTACGAGCTGGCCGGCGAACTGCAGGCGTTTCAAAGCGAGTACCGCCCGGACGGGGCAGTGGAGGTGGTGATTCGTTACGATGCGCGGCTGGTCCAGGGCCGTAGCCAGCGCATTCTGGCCAGCAAACGGTTCGAAATCCGCCGGCCGTTGGCCGACAAGCAGGTCGCGGCTGTCGTCGCAGGCTTCGGCGCAGCCAGCGACCAGCTGGCAGGGCAGGTGGTGGCCTGGACAGTCGCCCAGGCCGCGCAGGCTCAGCCGAAGAACCAGTAGCAGACGAAGATCGCCGCGACCACCCCGGAGAACTCCGCCAGCAGTGCGCAACCGACCGCGTGGCGCACCCGCTGGATGCCCACCGCACCGAAGTACACCGCCAGCACATAGAACGTGGTCTCGGTACTGCCCTGGATGGTCGCTGCGACCAATGCCGGGAAGCTGTCCACGCCTTGCGTCTGCATGGTCTCGATCAACATCGCCCGCGCGGCACTGCCGGAGAACGGCTTGACCAGCGCGGTGGGCAGGCCTTCGACGAAGCGTGTATCCAGGCCCATCCAGTTCACCGCATGGCGAATGCCATCCAGCGCCAGCTCCAGGGCGCCCGAGGCGCGCAGCACACCCACCGCCACCAGCATGGCCACAAGGTAAGGCAGCAGGTTCTTGGCCACGTCGAAGCCTTCCTTGGCCCCTTCGACAAACGCTTCGTACACCTTGACCCGCTTCAGCGCGCCGATCACTAGAAACAGCATGATCACGCCAAACAGCGTGAGGTTGCCCAGAAGCGACGACAGGCTCGACAGCGCGGCCGCCGACAAGGTGCCGAGAAAGGCCATGAAGCAGCCCAACAGCAGCGCACCGGGGATCAGATACGCCAGTACCACCGGGTCCCACAAACGCAGGCGCTGCATGACGGCCACCGACAGCAGGCCGACCAGGGTCGACACGCTGGTGGCCAGCAGGATCGGCAGGAACACCATCGTCGGGTCGGCCGCGCCTTGTTGCGCGCGGTACATGAAGATGGTCACCGGCAACAAGGTCAGCGACGAGGCGTTGAGTACCAGGAACAGGATCTGCGCGTTGCTCGCGGTGGTGCTACTGGGGTTCAGCTCCTGCAGTGCCCGCATGGCTTTCAGGCCGATCGGCGTGGCCGCGTTGTCCAGGCCAAGGCCATTGGCGGCGAAGTTCATGGTGATCAGGCCCAGGGCAGGGTGGCCCTTGGGTACCTCTGGCATCAGCCTGGCGAACAGCGGGCCAAGCACCTTGGCCAGCCATTCGACGATGCCGGCCTTCTCGGCGATTTTCAGAAAGCCCAGCCACAGGGTCAGGGTGCCGAACAGCAGGACCATCACCTCCACCGACAGCTTGGCCATGGCAAAGATGCTCTCGACCATCGCCGCGAAGATGCCGGCGTTACCGCCGATCAGCCATTGGGCCAGGGCGGACACGGCCGCCACCAGAAAAAAGCCGAGCCAAAGGCCGTTGAGCATCCGTGTATTCCCCCTGAAAAATGCCCGAATGATAGCGTATCGAGCTGTTCATTAGCGCCAAACGTAGCCCATGGCAAACAACCAGCGCATGAAGCAGCACCTGCAGGCTTAAGTAGTGGGCGAGACGTTCATCGGCGGCAGGTACTCATGGCCTATGGGGTAGTGCTGCCCGATGCGGTCGCGATAGTAGCATTCTAGT
>NZ_JAPFCE010000181.1:0-463 GCF_026240895.1 Pseudomonas sp. DCB_AW | reverse complement strand
GGGACTACCGGGGTATCTAATCCTGTTCGCTCCCCACGCTTTCGTCCATCAGCGTCAATCCACAAGTAGTAACCTGCCTTCGCAATTGGTATTCCATGTAATATCTAAGCATTTCACCGCTACACTACATATTCTAGTTACTTCCTTGTAATTCAAGTTTGGCAGTATCAATGGCCGTTCCACAGTTGAGCTGCGGGCTTTCACCACTGACTTACCAAACCGCCTACGGACCCTTTAAACCCAATGATTCCGGATAACGCTTGGATCCTCCGTATTACCGCGGCTGCTGGCACGGAGTTAGCCGATCCTTATTCCTACAGTACCGTCAAGCTCCCACACGTGGGAGGGTTTCTTCCTGTATAAAAGCAGTTTACAATCCATAGGACCGTCTTCCTGCACGCGGCATGGCTGGTTCAGTCTTGCGACCATTGACCAATATTCCTCACTGCTGCGTCCCGTAGGA
>NZ_JAPFCE010000071.1:0-25878 GCF_026240895.1 Pseudomonas sp. DCB_AW | reverse complement strand
TCCTCGTGGACGACTCAGGAGGTCATTGGACATGGGACAACGCACCAGCCTGGTTGCGGGTTGACGGAAACGACGCCCGGACGGACGCCAGCCCAGCGCATACAGGTAGCACTGTGCGTGCTACCTGCCGCTCCCACACCGACCGCGTTATGCCCCTATTTACAGGGCATGCGCGAACATTGTGGGAGCGGCCTTGTGCCGCGATGGGCCGCAAAGCGGCCCCAATACAGGCGATGGATAACTTAAGTGAACAGCATTACGCCTCGGCGGGGTTTTTTATGCGCGAGGGAACACCCTCCAGTAAAAATTCCTACATCGCCCTACTCCAACGCCCTACAACCAAGCACCTTTCGCACAAGCCGCATCAACATCCGGTTCATATGCCAGCTGGCACCCGGCCGCTACACTTGCGGCCATGAACACATCCGGTGACCGCCTCAAAGCCCTCCTGCACGAATGTGGCTTGACCCCTTCCGATTTCGCTGCCCAACGCAGCGTCACACCCCAGCACGTCAATAACTGGTTCAGACGGGGTGTTCCGTTGGCTCGCCTCGATGAAATGGCCGACTTGTTTTGCGTGCATCGCCGTTGGCTGCGCAGCGGCGAAGGCCCCAAGCACCCCAACCCGATCTTGCGCAGCGGCCCGCCACGGCCACCGCACACCAACCCGCCCACCCCGCTGTCAGCACACAGCGGCCGGCTGCTGCAGGTGCCGTTTTACGCACTGCAGCACGGCCTGCTTGCCCCCGTGGCCAACCATCACCTGCGCCTGCCCACCACGGCGTTAAAGGCGCTGGGCGTTGCTGCGCAAAATGCCATCTGCCTGGCCATGCCTGCCGCCAACATGGCCCCGCTGATCCCGCTGGAGGCCACCTTGGCGGTAGACCTGAGCATGACCGAAGTCATCGAGGGCGAGACCTATGCCTTGCTGCACAACGGCACCCTGAGGGTGAACAACCTCAGCCTCGGCCCGCACGGCACCCTGTACCTGCACAGCCATGACCGGCGCAACTACGCCGTCGAGCGCTACACCCGCGCCCAGCGCCAGGCCCAAGGCCTGGAGATTCTCGGCTGGGTCTTCCACTGGTCGCATTTCCGCCGCCATCGCCCCAGCTGAAACACGCTGTGCCATTTTTTGCTGGGCATACTGCGCAAGCCCTTGTATGCTACGCGGCACATTTAGCCCCGACCGGCGCAAGCCGCGGTCCAGAGGGCTCGGCGACACCCCACACGGGCGTTGACCATCTCTATCAGGTCCTTGTGACCACACAGTTAAGGCGGTTGCGGCTTACCATAAATTAGTCGGAAGCGTCCCCGAGAAGCCGGCCACAAGCCGGCTTTTTAATGCCTGCTTGAAAGCCATCCCCTACTAAAACCCGCTTTAGCAAGACCACTCAAAGGCGATGGCAAACCCGCCGTGCCACCGCCCTCACCTACCTTCAAAACCTAGTCACCACCCCCATTCGTACCGTCCGCCCGGGAGCCGGCATGAAGCTCTGCGCCAGCGGGTCCAGGTAATAGCGATCAGTCAGGTTCTGCAGCGAAACATTCACCTCGGTGTTCTCAAGCAGCGCGTACTTGAGGAACAGATCGAACAGCGCCACCGAGCGGTACTCGACCTGCGGCGTGGTAGCGCCGGACTGCCAGGGCTTGTCGAGGGTACTGGTAGGCCCGGAGGTGTAGGTCACGCGCCCGCCTACCGTCAATGCTTCGTCTAAGAAACGCAGGCCAGTGGTCAGGTTGGCGGAGAACCGTGGTGGGTTCTGGGTGTTGGTGTAGGAGCCCATGTAGCTGCCCGGTGTGCAGTTTGGCGTGTCTTGGGTCTTCTGGTAAGGGTTGGCGGTGGCGCGCAGTTTGCCGGCAAAGTCCGCGTCGCAGGTCTCGGTCTTGAGGTAGTAGGTGGCCGACAGGTCGGCGAACACACGGCCGGCATCGTAGTTTGACTGCAGTTCAAGGCCGCGGGTGCTGAAGCTGTCGGTGTTGCTGAAGGTCATCTGGCCCCACAGGCCAGGGCTCGGGTCGTAATAGCGGGTGATGTAGTGCTTGATCTTGTTGTCGAAGAAGGCCAGCTTGATCGCGGCTGAGTCGTGATCGGTAAAGAGGTTGTCGCGCAAGGCGCTGACGCCGATTTCCCAGCTCTGCGAGCGCTCGGGCTTGAGGCTTTTGCCGGGGCTGACTTGCTGAGTGCCCTGGCTGGTCTCGAACAGTGACGGCAGGCGCAGGCCTTGGGTGTAGGTGACATAGAAGTACGTGTCGGGCATCAGCTCGACATTGATGCCGAATGCCGGCGAAAAGCCGCCACCGCTGCTGCTGCCCTGCGGGGTATGGTCGTAGCCTGTGACCACGCTGCTGATGCCTTCGGGGCTGACCTGAACGCTGGTCGCGCCGAAGTCATTGAAGCGCACACCGTTGAATGGCTCGTTGCTGTTGCTGAAGACGATGCCGTTGTTCAGCCGGGGGTCGGTGGCGTCGGTGTACTGGCCATTCTGGTCGGGGAACCAGGTCATGCTGCCCCAGCCCTTGGGGCCACTCGCCGAGATGTAGCGCACGTCGCGATCCTCGCGGCGGGCGGTGGCCAGCACGGTATTGTCTTTGGTGCGGAAGTGGCTGTAACGGCCCCCGCCCCACAGGGTCAATTGCTCGATCGGCTGGTACTCGAGCTTGCCGTTGAAGCTGAATTCCTGCCGCGAAGCATCGCGCAGGGTGCGGTTGGCATCGACGTCGTGCTGGGTGATCAGCACGCTTTTCTGCGGTTGCAGGTCTTCCAGTTGGAACGCGCCACCCAAGTCAAGCTTGAAGTCGCCATGGGCCGTTTCGAACCTGGAGAGGTTGTTCAGGTCGCCGCCGATACGGCGGTTGTCCTGGCGTGTCCAACTGCGGTCAGAACGAAACAACTGGGACACCGGCGCCGTCCATGCCGAACTCAACGAGCTGGTCTTGGCGTCGGTCATCCACAGGTTACTGGTCAGGTCGACCCACGGGTTGCCGGCGGGCAGGTAGTGGTAGCGTGCGGTATAGGTATCGATCTTCACCTCGCCCAAGGGGTACTGATAAATACCGGCGGTACCGAAGCGGTAGATGTCTGAGGGCATGATCTCGGCAGTGCGCCCGTCGTAGCGGCGGTAGCCCAAGTCCAGGGTGTGATCGTCGGTTATCCGCCAGGTCGCCTTGAGCAGGTACGAGTCGGTTTTCGATGAGGAGTTGAGCACTTCCTCGCCCGCGTTATAGGTCATCGCCACGCTGGGCTGTTCACTGCCGTAATCGTTGTAGAGGCGGTAGCGGTCCTGGCCTTTCTTGCCGGAAAAGTAGTTGCCTTGGTTGCGGTGCACGTAGGCCGCCACCACATCCAGCTGTTCGGTGGTAAAGGCAAACGCGGCGCTGCCCGATTCGGCTTCAGAGCCGAACAGGCTGGCGCGGTTGTCGCGCGGAGGCGCCGACAGGCTTTCATCCTTGGAACTGGAACTGCGATGGGCGGGGGCTACGCCGTTGTCCCAGAGGTCGCCCTTGAGGCGCACGCCAACCTGGTTGCCGTCGACCAGAATGTCCTGCACGCCGATCGTCTGCATTTCCACCGTGCCGCCAATCGCTCCGGATTTGGTTGACGGCCCTTTGTTCACGGTCAGGCTGCTGATCAGGTCGGGGTCGATGTAGCTGCGCTGCTGCGTGCCGCCATAACCGCGATAGACATCCAGGGCCTGCTCCGAGCCATCGACCTTCACCGCTACCCGGCTCTGCCCCTGGATACCGCGAATGTTGACGTCCAGGGCGCCGCCGTTGCGAGTGTCACCGACTTGCACGCCCGGCACACCGTTGAGCAGATCGCCCACGGAGACCCGGCCGAAGCGGTCGATCTGTTCGCTGCTCAGGTGCACCGATGAGCGTGGGGCCCGGTAAGTATCCGCCTGAGGCCCCTGTGCGGCAGCGTCGACCATCGTCGGCGATAACTCTGCTGCAGCACGCGTTGCAGCGCCCTGCGCCATCAGCACGTAGCTGCCGGTCGAGCTCGCCACCAGCTGCAGCCCGGTATTGGCCAGCAACCGCTGGATGCCCTCACTGACGGTGTACCGCCCCTTCAGGGCCGGCGCCGTGCGCCCGCGGGTCAGGTCAGGATCATAAGACACCAGCAGCCCGGATTGGCTGGTGAAACTGCCCAGCGCTGCGCCCAGCGGGCCTTTGGCAATGTTGTAGTCACGCGGCGTGGCATCGTCCAGGCGGGTCGCGGCGACCGCAGCCGTGCCGGTGCCCTGGGCCAGGGCCAGGCTGCTGTTCAGCAACCCGGCGCCACAGCAACTGATCATCGTGCAACGCAGGGCGAAGGTGATGGGCGACAGGCAAAGTCGAGGGCGTGGAGCAGGTGAAGGACAACGTACTGGGAGCATGCTTTTCTCGCTCGTAGGGTGTGCGCCCACCACTGGCTGCGGGCTGTTACCTCCTCTGTCGCACGAGATCGAAAAAAGGATATGTGTGCAGGGCCACCGGCTGAATTTGCCGGTTCGGCCTTGTGATCTGAGCAATTCTAGTGATAATGGTTTTCATTTGCGACAGTCTTGCACCGACTCAACCCACGATGAATGCGCCCTTCTCCCCGCCGAACAGTACCGAGCCGTGCAGCGTCGAGACGTTGTACATCGAGAATCACGCCTGGTTACGTAACTGGCTCGCCTACCGGCTGAGGTCGTGGGGACGCGGGGTGGCCGATGACCTGGCGCATGACATTTTCCTACGGGTGCTTACCAGCCGGGAGGGTGCGCGGGTCGAACCGATCCGTCAGCCACGCGCCTACCTAACCCGCATCGCCAATTGTGTGCTGGTCAGCTGGCGGCGCCGGCAGTCGCTGGAGCGTGCTTGGCTCGAGGCGTTGCAGTTGCTGCCAGAACCCGAGCACCCTTCGCCTGAACTGCAAAGCGTGATCCTCGAGACCCTGCACGAGATCGACACGCTGCTGGATACGCTGCGGCCCCGCGTGAGGCAGGCGTTTCTGATGGCAACGCTGGACGGCATGAAGCAGAAAGACATTGCCGTGGCCCTGAACATCGCGCTGCCGACGGTCAAGAAGTACATCCACGAGGCCTACCTGGCCTGCCTGACGCAGATGCCCGATGAATAACCGCACGGCCCCGCTTGACGATGCCATCCCCCAACAGGTGCTTGCCCAAGCGGCCTCCTGGCTGATGCTGATGCAGGAAGGGCCGCTGCTGCCAGCGCAACAGCGCGAATTGGAGCGCTGGCGGCGTGCCAGTGCTGAGCATGAACGGGCGTGGCAAAGGGCACAGCGCCTGCTAACACGCCTGGGCAGCCTGCCTCCAACGCTGGCCAAGCAGACCTTGGATCGCCCGACAGGCAGGCGCGCTGTGCTGCGCGGGCTGCTTCTGCTGATCGGTGCCGCACCGCTCAGCTGGTGGGCATGGCGCTCAGGCGTTGGCAACGATTACCAGACGTCTGTGGGCGAACGCCAACACGCACGGCTCGCCGACGGCACACAGATCACCCTCAATAGCGACAGCGCCGTGGACGTGCTTTTCAACAGCGCGCAACGCTTGCTGCACCTGCGCCGTGGCGAGGTGTACATCGCGACCGCTGCCGACCCACGCCCGCTCATGGCACAGACCCAGCAAGGCCAACTGCTCGCGTTGGGTACGCGATTCAGCGTGCGCCAGCTGGCCGATGAAACCTTGCTAGCGGTGTACGAAGGCGCCGTACAGGTTCGCCCAGAACACGCCAGCGTGGCCCCTGGCGAAAACATCATCCGTGCTGGGCAACAAGTTCGTTTCAGCCGCGAGCGCATGGGGCTCATCGAGCAGGCCCGGGAGACCACCCTGGCGTGGCGCAACGGCTTGCTGGTGGCCGACGACATGCCAGTAAGGCTGTGGGCGCATGAATTGATGCGCTACACCGACCAACAGCTTGAGTGCGACCCCGTGCTGGGTGAGCTGCGGGTGTCTGGCACATTCCCCATCGATGACTTGCCGCTGGCCTTGGCCATGCTGGCACAGACCTACACGCTGCAGGTTCGACACACCGGCAGGCACGTATTCATTAGCCGTTGATCAACACCAACGACCGAGCGAGATTCCCCGATGAGCAAAATGCCCTTGTACCTGGCCATGGCACTGGCCCTCGCTGCACCAGCAGCTCTGGCGCAACCGGTGCGCGATCAGAAAATGGACACGTCGCTGCTGCAGCGCCAGAACCTGGCCTATCGCTTCAGCCAGCATGACCTGGATTCGGCCGATGGCCAGCGCCATTACCGTCTATGGATCGGCCAGCCGAATCGCCCGGCGCCCGCGGCGGGCTACCCGGTGTTGTGGATGCTCGACGGCAACGCCGCGCTGGGTGCCCTGGACAGCGAACAACTGGGCAAGCTTGCCGCAGGCCAAGCCCCGTTGCTGGTCGCCGTGGGCTACCAGACCGACCAACGCATCGAACGTGCCGGGCGAACGTATGACTACACCCCCGCACTGCCTGGGCAAGCGGAACAGCGCGACCCGCTGACGGGCCAGCCCAGCGGTGGCGTGGAGGCGTTTTTCGACCTGCTGAGCCAGCGCATGCGGCCGATGGTCGCCGCTGTAGCGCCGATCGACCTGCAACGGCAAACACTGTGGGGGCATTCCTATGGCGGCCTGGCGGTGCTGCATGCGCTGTTCACCCGGCCGGCCGAGTTCAGTGACTACGCAGCGGCCAGCCCGTCGCTGTGGTGGCATGACGGGGCGATTGTTCGGGAAGCTGAGGGGCTGCAGCAGCGCTTGGGTGGCAGCCGCCCGAGGCTGGTGCTGATGCGCGGTGGCGATGAGTCGTCGAACCCGCGTGCAGCGGTGAAAGGCGACGCGGAGCGGCCGGCGCGTGAGCTGGTAGCGGACCTGGCCAAGGTGCCTGGGTTGCAGGTGCGCTTCGAGCGGTTCGACGGGTTGGGGCATGGGCCGATGTTGCCGGCCTCGCTGAAAAGCGTAATTGAAGGAATGTCTCGGTAAACCTGCGCCGGCCTCTTCGCGGGGCAAGCCCGCTCCCACAGGTTACCCCTCCGGTCCTGAGGGCAGTGCAGATTATGTGGGAGCGGGCTTGCCCCGCGAAGAGGCCGGCCCAGTCACCCCTTCACACACACCACCTGGCGCAGCGTGTGCACCACCTCCACCAGGTCGCGCTGCGCACGCATCACCGCATCGATGTCCTTGTAGGCCATCGGTATCTCATCGATCACCGCCTTGTCCTTGCGGCACTCCACATGCGCAGTGGCCCGTCGCTGGTCTTCCACAGTGAAGCGGCTTTTGGCCCGGGTTCGGCTCATCACCCGCCCGGCCCCATGGCTGCAAGAGCAGAACGCCTCTTCATTGCCCAACCCGCGCACGATGAAACTCTTTGCCCCCATCGAACCGGGGATGATGCCCAACTGCCCTTTCTGCGCCGACACCGCGCCCTTGCGCGTCACCAGCACTTCGCGCCCGAAATGCTGTTCGCGCTGCACATAGTTGTGGTGGCAGTTCACCGCCTCCAGGCTGGCCTCGAACGGCCGGCCAAGCACCCTACGGGTCGCGGCAACCACTGCCAGCATCATCAGTTCGCGGTTCTGCCGGGCAAAGTCCTGCGCCCACTCAACCGCTTCGACGTAGTCGGCAAAGTGGCGGCTGCCTTCCTCGAAGTACGCCAGGTCCTTGTCCGGCAGGTTGGCCAGGTGCTGGCGCATGTCGGCATGGGCCAATTCGATGAACAGGTTGCCGATCGCATTGCCAACGCCACGCGAGCCGCTGTGCAACATGAACCACACGCGGTCGGCCTCATCCAGGCAAACCTCGATGAAGTGATTGCCGCCGCCCAGGGTGCCCAGGTGATGCCGGTTATTGGTTTTCTCCAGCCGCGGGTACTTGTCGGTGATGGCCTTGAAGCGCGTTGCCAGCGTGCCCCAGCGTTTGTCAGCCTTGGCTGGCACGTTGTCCCAGGCGCCTTGGTCGTGGCGGCCGAAGGTCTTGCCATGGGGCACGGCCTGCTCGATCGCCGTGCGCAAACCGTGCAGGTTGTCGGGCAGGTCGCGGGCGTGCAGCGAAGTCCGCGCGGCGATCATGCCGCAGCCGATGTCCACGCCAACGGCGGCGGGGATGATAGCGCCAACGGTAGGGATCACGCTGCCGATGGTCGAGCCCTTGCCCAGATGCACATCCGGCATCACGGCCAGGTGCTTGAAGATGAACGGCAATTTGGCCGTGTTCAGCAACTGCTGGCGCGCTTCGTCTTCGATCGGCACGCCGTCGGTCCACAACTTGATCGGCTTGCCGCCGGCGACCTGGAGAATGTCCATGCTGTCGATTCCGAGTAGAACATGCCTGCCATGATACCGCCGATGCTCGCCTAAGGTCTTAGCCAGGCGGGTTGCCAGCAGGGTGGCTCTGTGGGGTATGCTTGCCGGGTCTTCAGGGCGGGGTGTAAGTCCCCACCGGCGGTAAATCGAAAGATGAGCCCGCGAGCGCCCCGGCCATGCCGGGGGTCAGCAGATCTGGTGAGACTCCAGAGCCGACGGTCATAGTCCGGATGAAAGAAGGCGTCAGGCAGGGGCCATTCGGGCGCCCCTGCGCGCGCGTTTTGTTCGCCCCGAGACGTTCATCGATCATTTACGAGGAGCGTTTCATGTCCCCTATGCTGCAAAAGCAATACCCCAACATTTCTGCCGCCATCGCCGCTTTTCAGGCCGGGCGCCCCGTACTGCTGCTGGACGACGATGACCGCGAGGACGAAGCGGACATCATTGCCGCCGCCGAAAACATCTCGTTGCAAACTATGGCCATGATGATTCGTGACTGCAGCGGCATCGTTTGCCTGTGCCTGGACGAAGCGACCGTGGACGCCCTGCAACTGGCGCCGATGGTGCAGAACAATCAGGCGCGCCATGGCACCGGGTTCACCGTCACCATCGAGGCGGCGGACGGCATCACCACCGGCGTTTCGGCGCAAGACCGTGTCACCACCATCGCTGCGGCGCTCAGCTCGACCGCCGAGCAACGGCATATCGTCAGCCCTGGGCATGTGTTCCCGCTGCGCGCGCGCAATGGTGGTGTGCTGACCCGCCGCGGCCATACCGAAGGTTCGGTCGACCTGGCGCGCCTGGCCGGGCTGCGGCCGGCAGCGGTGTTGTGCGAGCTGATGAACCCCGACGGCAGCATGGCGCGTGGGGAGCAGGTGGCGGTGTATGCGCGGCAGTACAATTTGCCGGTGCTGACCATTGAAGAGCTGGCGCGGTACCGCGAGGCGATGGTGGAGCGCGAAGCGGCTACGGCTTGATGGCTTCCAAGCGCTTGGCTTAAGGAAGATGGCGGCGCGCACATCGGGCGCCGCCAGCGCGGCGCTTCGCAGCACAAGGCTGCTCCTACATTTTTTTGGGCCAATTATTCCTGCGACAAACGCGCGTGATCGCCTTTATCACAGGCATGACTGGCCCAAACCAGATGTAGGAGCAGCCTTGTGCTGCGAAGCGCCGCGCGGGCGGCGCTCGATCTCGAATGCGCAACAACTATCACGCCCGACCGCATAGCCCTACCCACACAAGTTTGCTCCCCCTGCCCCGCTCTGCTAGTGTCGCGCCGTTCAGAACGCCACCGAGACAGTCGCCATGGCCCGCAAAAAAGCCTCCCTCGATTTCGAGCAATCCCTCGCAGACCTGCAAGCCCTGGTCGAGCGCCTGGAGAACGGCGAGTTGTCGCTGGAAGATTCGCTGGCCGCCTTCGAGCAAGGCATCGCCCTGACCCGCGATTGCCAGGGCGCCCTGGCCCAGGCTGAGCAGAAAGTGCAAATCCTTCTGGAACGCGACGGTGAGCTGGCAGCCCAGCCCTTCGACGCGGAGCCGGAAGCATGATCAGCACCTACCAGGCCAACTGCCAGGCCCGCGTCGACGCCGCCCTCGAACCGCTGTTTCAAGCACCTACCAAAGAACTCGAGCGCCTCTACGCCGCCATGCGCTACAGCGTGATGAACGGCGGCAAGCGTGTACGCCCGCTGCTCGCTTACGCGGCCTGCGAAGCCCTGGGTGCACCTGCCGAACAGGCCAACGGTGCAGCGTGCGCGGTCGAACTGATCCACGCGTACTCGCTGGTGCATGACGACCTGCCGGCGATGGATGACGACGACCTGCGTCGCGGCCAACCGACCACCCACAAAGCCTTCGACGAAGCCTGCGCCATCCTCGCCGGTGACGGCCTGCAGAGCCTGGCCTTCAGCGCCCTGCTCGACCCACGCCTGAGCCCGCAGTCCGACGCCCTTCGCCTGGCCATGGTCCAGGCCCTGGCCAAGGCTGCCGGCCCAGCCGGCATGGTGGGTGGCCAGGCCATCGACCTGGGCTCGGTGGGCATCAAGCTGGACCAGCAGGCGCTGGAATTCATGCACCGGCACAAGACCGGCGCGCTGATCGAAGCCAGCGTGCGCCTGGGCGCCCTGGCCAGCGCCCGCGCCGAGCCGGCGCAACTGGATGCCTTGCAGACCTACGCTCAGGCCATTGGCCTGGCGTTTCAGGTGCAGGACGACATCCTCGACGTAGAAAGCGACACCGCCACCCTTGGCAAACGCCAGGGTGCCGACATCGCCCGAGACAAACCGACCTACCCGGCCCTGCTTGGCCTGGAGGCCGCCAAGGCCTATGCAATCGAACTGCGCGACCAGGCGCTGGCCGCATTGCAAGGGTTTGGTGAAACTGCCGAGCCGCTGCGGGCGCTGGCGCGCTACATCGTCGAACGCCGCAACTGATTCAACGGGGCCGCCATGCGGCCCATCGCCGGCAAACCGGCTCCCACAGCAAAACGCTGAACGTGTGGGAGCTGGCTTGCCGGCGATGGGCTGCAAAGCAGCCCCGTGCTACCCCCTCTCAATGGGCACTTTTCCCACAATGGGGTAAACTGCCGCGTCTTCACACCTATAACGACTCGCCTGATGCCCACGACGTTTCAAGAGATCCCCCGCGAACGCCCGGTCACGCCGTTGCTCGACCGCGCTGACACGCCTGCCGGCCTGCGCCGGCTGGCCGAAGCCGACCTGGAGACCCTGGCCGACGAGTTGCGCCAGGAACTGCTCTACACCGTGGGACAGACCGGTGGGCATTTTGGTGCCGGCCTGGGCGTGATCGAGCTGACGATCGCCCTGCACTACGTCTTCGACACCCCGGACGACCGGCTGGTGTGGGACGTCGGCCACCAGGCCTACCCGCACAAGATCCTCACCGGCCGCCGCCAGCGCATGCTCAGCCTGCGCCAGAAGGACGGCATCGCCGCCTTCCCGCGCCGTAGCGAGAGCGAGTACGACACCTTTGGCGTCGGCCACTCCAGCACCTCGATCAGTGCAGCGCTGGGCATGGCCATCGCCGCCCGCCTGCAGAACAGCGCACGCAAGTCGATTGCGGTGATCGGCGACGGCGCCCTGACCGCCGGCATGGCCTTCGAGGCGTTGAACCACGCCCAGGAAGTCAACGCCGACATGCTGGTGATCCTCAACGACAACGACATGTCGATTTCGCGCAATGTCGGCGGCCTGTCCAACTACCTGGCCAAGATTCTCTCCAGCCGCACCTACGCGAGCATGCGCGAGGGCAGCAAGAAGGTGCTTTCGCGCCTGCCAGGCGCGTGGGAAATCGCCCGTCGCACCGAGGAATATGCCAAAGGCATGCTGGTCCCCGGCACCCTGTTCGAAGAACTGGGCTGGAACTACATCGGCCCGATCGACGGCCACGACCTGCCGACCATGATCGCCACCCTGCGCAACATGCGTGACCTCAAAGGCCCGCAGTTCCTGCACGTGGTGACCAAGAAGGGCAAAGGCTTCGCCCCGGCCGAGGTCGACCCGATCGGCTACCACGCCATCACCAAGCTCGAGCCCGCCGACAAGCCCGCCGCGCCGAAAAAACCCAGCGGGCCCAAGTACTCCGCCGTGTTCGGCCAGTGGCTGTGCGACATGGCCGCCAGCGACAATCGCCTGGTTGGCATTACCCCGGCGATGAAGGAAGGCTCCGACCTGGTCGACTTCAGCGAACGCTACCCGGAGCGCTACTTCGACGTGGCGATTGCCGAGCAGCACGCGGTCACCCTGGCCGCCGGCATGGCCTGCGAAGGCAGCAAGCCGGTGGTGGCGATCTATTCGACGTTCCTGCAGCGCGCCTATGACCAGCTGATCCACGACGTGGCGGTACAGAACCTCGATGTGCTGTTCGCCATCGACCGCGCCGGCCTGGTGGGTGAAGACGGCCCGACCCACGCCGGCAGCTACGACTTGTCGTACCTGCGCTGCATCCCCGGCATGCTGGTGATGACCCCGAGCGACGAGAACGAACTGCGCAAGATGCTCACCACCGGCCACCTGTACAACGGCCCGGCGGCAGTGCGCTACCCGCGCGGCACCGGCCCCAACGCACCGATCAGTGGGGACCTTACCCCCCTGGAAATCGGCAAGGGCGTCATCCGCCGCCAGGGTGAGAAAGTCGCCCTGCTGGTATTTGGCGTGCAACTGACCGAAGCCTTGCAGGTTGCCGAGCAGATCAACGCCACGGTGGTCGACATGCGCTTCGTCAAGCCACTGGACGAGGCACTGGTACTCGAATTGGCGGGCAGCCATGAACTGCTGGTGACTATCGAAGAAAATGCCATCATGGGCGGTGCAGGGGCTGCCGTGGGTGAGTTCCTGGCTAGCCAGGCCCTGGTCAAGCCGCTGCTGCACTTGGGCTTGCCGGACATTTATGTCGAGCATGCCAAGCCGGCGCAGATGCTGGCTGAGTGTGGGCTGGATGCTGCTGGCATCGAGGCTTCGGTTAAAGCGCGTATGGCCAAGCTCGGCTTGTAACCCCTGGGGCCGCTTTGCGGCCCTTTCGCGACACAAGGCCGCTCCTACAGGATTGCGCTGGCCCTGTAGGAGCGGCCTTGCGTCGCGATCGAGGGCGCAGCCCTCGCAAAATGGTAATGCCCATGAAAATCCCGAGCTTCACCGCCACCCTCCTGTGCCTACCGCTGCCGCTTCTAGCCGCTGAACGCGACGACGCCCTGAAACTCCCCGATGTGCTGATCAGCGCCAACCGCCAAGTCGAGTCGCGCACCGCCACCAGCGCCGCCAACACCGTCTTCACCCGCACCGACATTGACCGCCTGCAACCCACCAGCGTCACCGACCTGCTAGCCCGCGTCCCCGGCGTGCAAGTCGCTCCCACGGGGGGGCGCGGCAGCCTGCCCGGTATCTTCATCCGCGGCACCAAGGCAGCGCAAAGCCTGGTACTGGTCGATGGCGTGCGCATCGCCAACGCCACCTCCGGCGACAGCGGCCTGCAATTTCTCGATGTCGACCAGATCGAGCGTGTCGAAGTACTGCGCGGCTCCCGCTCGGCGATCTACGGCAGCGATGCCATTGGCGGCGTGATTCAGATCTTCACCCGGCGCAGCAGCGGCCCTGGCCTGCAACCGCGCCTGCGCCTGGCCGCCGGCAGCAACCAGACCTTCCAACGCAGCCTGGGCCTGGCCGGTGGCAACGGCGCCACCCGCTTCAACCTGGGCGCCAGCCTGGACGAAACTGCCGGCATCGACGCCACCGGCCCGTCCTTTGCCAGCGATGGGGATCACGATGCGTACCGCAACAAGTCATTCAACCTGAGCCTCAGCCACACCTTCGGCGAACGCTTCGAGGCCGGCCTCAACCTGCTCGACAGCCATGGGCGCAGTGAATACGACAACCCGTTCGGTGGCTTCAACCCGGTCACCTTCGAGAGCTTCGGGCAAAAGCCCTACACCGATTTCAGCGTCAGCAGCCTGGGCACCTACTTCGATGCCCAGCTCAACGACAGCTGGCATTCGCGCCTGGACCTTGCCCACAGCGAAAACCGGGACGACAAGCGCGACAAGCTCAGCGATGAGCGCTTCGTGTTCAACACCTATCGTGATCAACTCACCTGGCAAAACGACCTGGCCTTGAACGACCAGCACACGCTGCTGATCGGCGGGGATTGGTACGAAGACCGCGTGCACGGCAGCACTGACTTCACCGAAGACAGCCGCTGGAACCGGGCGGCCTTCGTTCAACATCGGTACCGGGGAGAGCAGTTTTCCACCGAGCTGGGCGTGCGCCGCGACCAAAACCAGCAGTTCGGTGGCCAGACCACCTGGAGCGGTAGCCTTACCGTACCCGTGAACGCGTCCAACGATGTGCTGCTGTCCTACAGCGAAGGCTTCCGAGCCCCAACGTTCAACGACCTGTATTACCCAGCATTCAGCAACCCAGACCTGAGCCCAGAGCACTCCAAAAGCTACGAACTGCAATGGCGCAGCCAGCTCACCTCGGACAGCCGCCTGGAGACGTCGCTGTACCGCACCGACCTGCGCGACGCGATCATCTTTGGCCAGGACGCGATCCCGCGCAACGTCGCCTCGGCGCGCATCAACGGCGTTGAGTTGTCCCTCGACCAGCAATGGGGCGCATGGCGCAGCCAGCTCGGCCTGGCGCTGATCGACCCGCGCGACCGCGACAGTGGCCATACCCTCGCCCGCCGCGCTCGCCGTACCGTGAGCCTGGACCTGGACCGCGCATTTGGGCGGTTCAGTGTGGGCGGAAGCTGGCAAGCCGTCAGCGCCAGCTACGATGACGAAGCCAACCGCAACCGGCTCGCCGGCTTTGGCCTGCTCGGCCTGCGCGGTAGCTGGGCGGCAACGGATGAACTGAAACTGGAAGCGAAGCTGGACAACCTGCTGGACCACACCCACAGCCGCGCCCTGTACAGCTATGAAGGCGCCAGCCACAGCTACCGCGAAGAAGGCCGCACCGTGCTGTTCAGCGTCACCTGGACGCCGGCGCTTTAGCTTCGAGCAACGCGCATAAGCGGGCGGTGGCCTCGATCATCTGCCCACTGGGCCGTTCCAGCCCTTTGTCGGGCACCACCAGCAAGCGCTCATCGGCCACTGCACGCAGGCGTGGCCAGGCCCTCCAGCTGTCCAACTGCGCCTGATCACCCGCCAGAATCACCTGCGGGTCTTGCAGCAGTACAGACTCCACGCTCACCTGAGGGGCTGGCTGGTTGAGGTCGGCGAACACATTACGCGCGCCACATACGGCCAGCGCGTCGCTGACCACCTGCCTGCCACCCAGGGTGTACAAGGGCTGATCCCAGACTTGGTAGAACACGCGCAGCGGCTGCTCACGCCGATACTGCTGGCGCAGTTGCCGCAGCCTGTCACGCAGGGCCTGGGCGTATTGCTGGCCCTGCCCTTCGCGGCCGACGCGCAGGGCGATGGCTTCGATCTGATCGATCAACTGGTCGATGTCGTGGGGTTCGGCGCTGAAGGTGGCGATGCCCAGGCGCTTGAGCTGATCACGCTGTGCTGGTGCCACACTGCCGGGCCAGAGCAGCAACAAGTCAGGCTGCAAGCTGAGCAGACGCTCCATGTTCAGTTGGCCTTGGCGGCCGACCGAAGGCACCTCACGCAATGCTGGCGGGCGATCACCGCCGTCGAGCACGCCGACCAACAGGTCATCGGCGTGCAGTTCAAGCATGATTTCGCTCATCGAAGGTGCCAGGCTGACCACCCGCAGGGGCTCGCCGGCGCTGGCGCTACAGGCGCACAGCGCCAGTAGCCAGAGAAGGCTGCGCATCAGCCCAGCTGACGTGGGATGCGGTACAGGTAGAGCACCACCACGGTGGACAGCGCCAAAAGGATTTGCGGCACGGCCTCCAGCCCCACCAGCACCGACAGCGCGGCAACCCAGGCGGGGAAGCAGGCATACAGCATGGCGATGCGCCGCACCCGCGCCAGCGTTATCCAGGCTGCCGGCTCTTCGGTGCTGCCGAGCACCTTGGAGGTCGCGATCAGCGCACGCTTGTAGGCACCGAAGCGCGGCAGGCTAAGGAACATGGTCGCCGCACCCGCGATGAACAGTGGCATGGCCAGCACCGGGATCAACGCATCACCGCCACCAAACGCCCAGGCCATCACCGGCAGCGGCACCAGGCCCACCGCCAGGTATTGCCACCAGGCCAGCGCCAGGCGCCGCTTGACCTCGGCGCGGGTCACGCCTGGGGCACCTCGCCCTGGTGTTCGTTGCCCAGCATGTGGCCGAGCTTGCCGGCTTTGGTCGCCAGGTAGTAGCGGTTGTGCGGGTTATGGCCGGTGTGCAGCGGCACGCGTTCGGCGACGACGATGTTCATGTCGGTCAGTGCCTTGACCTTGCGCGGGTTGTTGGTCATCAGGCGCAGGGATTTCACACCCAAGTGTTCGAGCATCGGCAGGCAGATGGCGTAGTCACGCTGGTCGGCAGCAAAGCCCAGGCGCTCGTTGGCTTCGACCGTGTCGGCACCACCGTCCTGCAGCTCATAGGCGCGGATCTTGTTCAACAGGCCGATGCCACGGCCTTCCTGACGCAGGTACAACAGCACACCACGGCCTTCACGTGCGATGGCCTGCAGGGCGGCTTCCAGTTGCGAACCGCAGTCGCAGCGCTGGCTGAACAGGGCATCGCCGGTCAGGCACTCGGAGTGCAGGCGCCCCAACACCGGTTCACCGTCAGCGATATCACCCAGGCTGAGCACCACGTGCTCACGGCCGGTGGCTTCTTCGAGGAAGCCATGCATGGTGAAAGTCGCGAACGGGGTCGGGAGTTTAGAGGCGGCAACAAAGACGACGGGCACGTTGTGCTCCTGAAATAAGTAGTAAATTTCTCGTGGGGCGATTGTATCAGCAGGTCGGCGCCAGTGCGCTGGCTGAATACCGCGGTTTAAGATCGAAAAGTTCGATGCTTATTTTTCCGCACCCTCTGTAGGAGCAGCCTTGTGCTGCGAAGAGGCCCGCTGGAGCAGCACCGATCGTTGCGCTTGTCACCGGCCTCTTCGCAGCACAAGGCTGCTCCTACAGCGGCTTGCTGTCGGCAGTGAAGGGATACGGCTGCTTCCAGTGTTCGAAAATCGGCTTCAACTCACCACTGCGCACCAGCTCGGCCATGCGCTTGTCGAACAGCTCCAGCAGTGCCTTGGCCTCATCGTTATTGGCGAACGCCAGGTACAACGGCAGTTCGGCGACGTGGCTTTTACGAAAGCGTGCAGGCTCCGACGCCTGGCCAAGCACGTAGTCGACCTCGGTCAGCGCATCGATGTAGAAGTCCACACGGTCGTGCTCGAGCATCGGCAAAATGCCTTCACGGCGTTGAATCTCGCGGTAGTCATGGGCATTGGGCAAGTAGCTGGCGTAGTCGTAGCCACGCACCCAAGCCAGGCGATACTGGCCAACCGTGCTCGGCGTAGGTACCGGCTTGCTGGCAAGCCCCAAGGCATAGATGTGGTCCATGTCGAAGTGCCAGCGCGGGTAGAGATTATCCTCGCTCTCGCCCTTGTAGGAGCCTACCCAGGCATCAGCTTCGCCCCGCTTTACCAGCCCAACTGCACGGCTGTAGGGCGCGCTCTGGGTGACGACCTTGACCCCGGCCGGCTCGAACACCTTGCGCAGCACATCCCAGGCAACCCCGGTACCGTTGGCGTTGGTGTAGTCGAGCCATTCTTCGCTGACCAGATGGACCTGCTTTGGCACACCTTCGGCCGCCCCCACCCAGGGAGCACAACCCAGCAGCATTGCCAACAGCACAGTCCTTATGGCCATTCACGCGCTCCCTGCCTCAGGCAACCGCCCACACCAGAACTTGCATGCCCAGCCAAGCGAACACGCCGGCCAGGATATCGTCGAGCATGATCCCGACCCCTCCATGCACATGGCGGTCGATCCAGCGAATCGGCCACGGCTTGAGGATGTCGAAGAAACGGAACATCAGGAACCCTGCCAGCAACCATTGCCAGCCTTCTGGCACCAGCCAGAGGGTGATCCACATGCCGACCATCTCGTCCCAAACAATGCCTTCATGATCGTGAACGCGCAAGTCATTGGCGACCTTGCCGCACAGCCAGAAGCCAAACAGCATGGTAATGCCCAGCAGCAACCAATAGCCCCAATCCGGCAACATCTGCCACAGCGGTATGAAGGGTATGGCCACCAGCGAACCCCAGGTGCCCGGTGCCTTGGGCAAGGTGCCGGAACCGAAGCCGAAGGCGATGAAGTGCCAGGGGTTGCGCCAGACCGAGGGCGGAACGAACTCCGCAGGCACCTGATTGGGGTGATCGGTCACGGTGTCTCCCTAAAATGTTGATAGCCGCGTTGCCGCGGGGTGATGTCCTGGCCCTGCCCGTCACGCAGGCTGACGCCCTGGCCTTCGAGCACCCGCCCGATGACATGGAACGTCGCCAGGCCTTGGGCCTGCAGGGATGAAAGCTGAGCCGGCGGCAAGGTGAACGCCAGCACATAGTCGTCACCCCCGGTCAAGGCAGCCTGCACGGCAGCCTCATGACCGAGGAAGCCCTGCAAAGCGGATGACACCGGCACCTGGTCCAGGTTCACCTCGAGCGCCACGCGGGACGCCTTGGCGATATGCCCGCAGTCGGCCAGCAGGCCGTCGGAAATATCAAGTGCCGCCGTAGCACGCCCGCGCAACAGCTGGCCCAAGGTGAATTGCGGCGAGGGCGACCAGTAGTGGTCGAGCAACGGCTGGGCAAGGGCAACATCGGCATGGCGCTCGCCCAGAACCAGCGGCAAGGCGCCCGCAGCGTTGCCCAGTTCACCGCCTACACACAGCAGGTCACCCGGGCGGGCACCGCCACGGCGCAACGCCTGCCCGGCCGGCACGCGGCCGAACACGGTCAGGGTGATGCTCAAGGGGCCACGGGTGGTATCACCGCCAATCAGGCTCAACTGGCACTGCCGGGCCATACGGTTGAGGCCGTCAGCGTAGGCTTGCAGCCAGTCGGCGCTGACCTCGGGCAGGGTCAGGGCAAGGGTGAAGCCGATGGGGGTAGCGCCCATCGCCGCCAGGTCACTGGCCGCCACGGCCAGCGAGCGCTGGCCGAGCAGCAGAGGGTCGCAGACCGCAGGGAAATGCACGCCGGCCACCAGGGTGTCGGTGGACACCGCCAGTTGCTCGCCAACAGGCACATCCAGCAGCGCGCAGTCATCACCGATGCCCAGGGCCACGCCCTCACCGCCTTGCGCACAGGGCGCGGCGGCAAAGAAATGGCTGATCAGCTCGAACTCACCCATGGTCCGCCAGCGCCGGGATCAGCGCTTGTTCGCCTTGACTTCCGCTTCGCGCAGCGAAGGGGCGAGCTTGTCCAGCACGCCGTTGACGAACTTGTGGCCGTCGGTGGCACCGAAGACCTTGGCCAGCTCGACACCTTCGTTGATCACGACGCGGTACGGCACATCGGCGCGCATCATCAGTTCCCAGGTGGACAACCGCAACACAGCCAGTTCAACCGGGTCGAGCTCTTCCAGCGCGAGCGCCAGGCAAGGCGTCAGGGCCGCGTCGATCTCGTCCTTCTTGGTCGGAACCCCATGCAGGATTTCGCGGAAGTAGGCGCCATCGACATCGGTGAAATCGTTATCGACCCGGAACTGCGCTTCGATCTCGTTCACCGACTGACGCGCCATGTGCCACTGGTACAGCGCCTGAGTCGCGAGCTTGCGGGCTTCGCGGCGCTTGGCGCTCTTCGAGGGCTTGCCGGCATCCGCAGGTTTTGGATCGCGCGGGTTGAAACGATCGCTTTCGTCGCTAATCACTTGGCCTCCAACTGCGCCAGCAGACTGACCATTTCCAGAGCGGACAGGGCAGCTTCAGCACCTTTGTTGCCGGCTTTGGTGCCGGAACGCTCGATGGCCTGCTCGATGGAGTCGACGGTCAGAACGCCGAAGGCCACCGGAACAACGAACTCCATGGACACCTGGGCCAGGCCCTTGGTGCATTCGCCCGCCACGTATTCGAAGTGCGGGGTACCACCGCGGATCACGGCGCCCAGGGCGATGATCGCGTCGTACGCGCCTTGCTGGGCGACCTTCTGTGCCACCAGCGGGATTTCGAACGCGCCCGGGGCACGGATGATGGTGATGTCGCTTTCGCTGACACCGTGGCGTACCAGGGCATCAACGGCACCGCTTACCAGGCTTTCGACGACGAAGCTGTTGAAGCGGCCAACCACCAAAGCATAGCGACCTTTGGGGGCGATGAAGGTACCTTCGATGGTCTTCAGGGTCATTCCGATGTTCTCATCTTCAAGAGCGAGGCCGCTCGCTGGCGGCCTCGGGAGGGTTTGGACTCGAGCGTGAGGGCGCGCGCGCCGTCTCAAGTCACTCGGAGGGCACGTATTCTACAACTTCCAGATCGAATCCGGATATCGCATTGAACTTCATCGGCGAACTCATCAGGCGCATCTTGCGCACACCGAGGTCGCGCAGGATCTGCGAACCGGCGCCGACGGTGCTGTAGGTGGTCGGTGCCTTGGTCGGTGCATCGCCCGCGCTTTCGCGGATGTGCGCCAGCAGCACGTCGCCGTCCAGCGGGTGGCCCAGCAGCAGCACCACGCCGCTGCCGGCCTCGGCCACGGCAGCCATGGCCGCGCGCAGGCTCCAGCGGCCCGGCTGCTTGACCAGCAGCAGGTCGCGCAGCGGGTCCATGTTGTGCACGCGTACCAGGGTCGGCTCTTCAGCGCAGATTTTGCCCAGGGTCAGGGCCATGTGCACATCGCCTTCCACCGCGTCGCGGTAGGTGACCAGGTTGAACTCGCCCAATTCGCTTTCGACCGGCTGCTCGGAAACGCGCTGCACGGTACGTTCGTGGATCATGCGGTAGTGGATCAGGTCGGCGATGGTGCCGATCTTCAGGCCATGCTCGGCGGCGAACACTTCCAGCTCGGCACGGCGCGACATGGTGCCGTCATCGTTCATCACCTCGCAGATCACGCCGCTCGGCTCGAAGCCTGCCATGCGCGCCAGGTCGCAGGCGGCTTCGGTGTGGCCGGCACGGGCCAGGGTGCCGCCGGGCTGGGCCATCAGCGGGAAGATGTGGCCCGGGCTGACGATGTCTTCGGCCTTGGCGTCCTTGGCCGCGGCCGCTTGCACGGTACGCGCGCGGTCGGCAGCGGAAATACCGGTGGTGACGCCTTCGGCGGCTTCGATCGACACGGTGAACTTGGTGCCGAAGCCGGAGCCGTTGCGCGGCGCCATCAGCGGCAGCTTCAGCGTTTCGCAGCGCTCACGGGTCATCGGCATGCAGATCAGGCCGCGGGCGTGCTTGGCCATGAAGTTGATGTGCTCAGGCAGGCAGCACTCGGCTGCCATGATGATGTCGCCTTCGTTTTCGCGGTCTTCGTCATCCATGAGGATGACCATTTTGCCCTGGCGGATGTCTTCGACCAGTTCTTCGATGCTGTTGAGCGCCACTCGGCACCCCCTTCTCAATCAGGATTTCAAGAAGCCGTTGGCGGCCAGGAAGCTTTCGGTAATGCCACTGCCCTTGCTCGGTTCGGCCGCCTTGTCACCCAGCAGCAGACGCTCCAGGTAACGGGCCAGCAGGTCGACCTCAAGGTTGACCCGACGACCTGCGCGGTAGTCGGCCATGATGGTTTCGGACAGGGTGTGCGGGACAATGGTCAGCTCGAATTCGGCGCCATTGACCTCATTGACCGTCAGGCTGGTGCCGTCGACGGTGATCGAACCCTTGTGGGCGATGTACTTGGCCAGCTCCTTGGGTGCACGCACACGGAACTGGATGGCGCGGGCGTTATCGCTGCGCGAGATGATTTCGCCGACGCCGTCGACGTGGCCGCTGACCAGGTGACCGCCCAGGCGGGTGGTGGGGGTCAGGGCTTTTTCCAGGTTGACCTTGCTGCCGCTCTTGAGGTCGATGAAGGCGGTGCGCTTGAGGGTCTCGACGCTGACGTCGGCCCAGAACCCATTGCCCGGCAGTTCGACGGCGGTCAGGCACACGCCGTTGACGGCGATGCTGTCGCCAAGCTTGACGTCACCCAGGTCGAGCTTGCCGGTCTCGACGTAGACGCGCACGTCGCCGCCCTTGGGGGTCATGCTGCGAATGGTGCCGATGGATTCGATGATGCCGGTGAACATGGGGTCTTCCTCAAGAACGGGTTGCGCAGGGCAAGCCTGGCATTATACGCCGGGCGCCGGCAGGGGGACGGCCGTGACCCGCCAGTCATCGCCCACTGCGCGCATTTCGGTAATTTTCAGTCGCGGTGCTTCGCTCATCTTCGCCAGGGGCCAGTCCAGCAGCGGGCGGGCCTGGGAACCCAGGAAGGTGCCGGCGACGAACAACTGGTATTCGTCGATCAGGCCTTGCCGGGCGAACGCGCCAGCCAGGCCTGCGCCGGCTTCCAGCAGAATCTCGTTGACGCCACGCGCGGCCAGCACACCCATCAACGCAGGCAGATCGACCTGGCCATCGGTGCCTGGCAGGCTCAACAGCTCATGGCCTGCCTCGGCGTAACGCGGCGCTTCAGCGGCGGCCGTCACCACCAGGGCCGGGCCGGCCTGGAAAAACGGCGCATCAAGCGGCAGGCGCAGGCGGCCATCGATCAGCACGCGCAACGGCGTGCGGCTCAAGGCCAGGGCGCGGGTTTCGTCGTCCAGGCCCAGCTCTGCGCCACGCACCGTCATACGCGCATTGTCGGCCAGCACGCTGGCGGCACTGGTGAGCACCACACTGGAGCGAGCGCGCAGCCGCTGAACCGCAGCGCGGGCGGCAGGGCCGGTAATCCACTGGCTTTCGCCGCTGGCCATGGCCGTGCGGCCGTCCAGGCTCATGGCCAGCTTGGCCCTGACAAACGGCAGGCCATGCTCCATGCGCTTGAGAAAACCTGGGTTGAGCGCGCGGGCCTCAGTTTCAAGCACACCGCTGCTGACCTCGATACCGGCCTCTGCCAGGCGCCGCAGCCCCTGCCCCGCCACTTGCGGGTTGGGGTCTTGCATCGCGGCCACCACGCGGGCCACGCCAGCCTTGACCAGCGCTTCGGCACACGGCGGCGTGCGGCCATGGTGGCTGCACGGTTCGAGGGTGACATAGGCGCAAGCGCCGCGGGCGCGCTCACCGGCCTGGCGCAGGGCATGCACCTCGGCATGGGGCTCACCGGCGCGCACGTGCCAGCCTTCGCCGACCACCTCGCCATCGCGCACGATCACGCACCCCACACGCGGGTTGGGGTGGGTGCTGTAAATACCCTTGCGGGCCAGCTCCAGGGCGCGGGCCATGTAGTGGGCATCGAGGATCGCGGTCTGGCTGGGCATGCTCACTCTTTAGCTGGCTCACGGGCCAGGCGGTCGATTTCTTCGCGGAATTCGTCGAGGTCCTGGAAGCGTCGGTAGACCGAGGCGAAGCGGATATAGGCCACCTCGTCGAGCTTGCGCAGCTCGGCCATCACCATTTCACCCACCACCAGTGACTTGACCTCGCGCTCGCCGGTGGCACGCAGGCGGCTCTTGATGTGCGCCAGCGCCGCTTCCAGGCGCTCGACGCTGACCGGGCGTTTTTCCAGCGCCCGCTGCATGCCTGCACGCAACTTGTCTTCGTCGAAAGGCTGGCGCGTGCCATCCTGCTTGATCAGCCGGGGCAGCACCAGTTCGGCGGTTTCGAAGGTAGTGAAACGCTCGCCGCAGGCAACGCACTCGCGGCGGCGGCGCACTTGCTCGCCCTCGGCGACAAGACGAGAGTCGATGACCTTGGTGTCGTTGGCACCGCAAAAGGGACAGTGCATGGTGGCAGGCAACAAAAAAAGGGAGGGCCATGGTAGCGCATCCCACTGGCAAGACAAGCCAAAGGGGTTAACATCCAGGGAAATCTGCCCGTGAAGGAAGCCCCAATGCACTATCGAGCGCTCGTCGTGCTGTGCTGCGCCGCCCTGCTTGCCGCTTGCGGTAGCGACCAGCCCAAGCCCGATCAAGGCCAGGCGCCTGCGCCAGCCAAAGTGGCCAAGAAGGCCCAACCGCTTGGCCCGCTGCCCGCCTACCAGCGTGAGCTGAGCGGTACTTTGCTGGAAATCCCGGCCGGCGCCGACGTGGAGCTGGCCCTGCTGGTGATCGACGAACGCGACCGCCCGCAACGCCTGCTGGCCAGCAGCAACCTGACCGGCACCGGGCAGGCGCTGCCTTATCAGTTGCGCTTCAACCCCGAAGCCTTCCCGGCCGGTGCCCGCGTCGAACTGCGCGGCCGCGCCAGCAGCTCCGGGCAGTTGATCATGCACCTGCCCCCTGTGCGCATCGCCCAGCCGCAAACCCAGGCCACCGGCCCGCTGCGTTTCGAGAAGGCACCGTAAGTGGCGCCACTGGCACTGCAACAGGCCCTCAGTGGCCTGATCGGCGAGGCGCGCCTGGTGGTCAGCGACCTGCCTGACTGCGAATTGAAACTGTGGCTGATCGACGACCAGAACATGGACCGCGCCTTCAGCAGCGAAGAAACCCGGCGCATTCTCGAAGAACCTCCGTACTGGAGCTTCTGCTGGGCCAGCGGCCTGGCCATGGCCCGCTACCTGGCCGCACACCCGGCATGGGTGGCGGGCAAGCGTGTGCTCGATTTTGGCGCGGGCAGCGGCATCGCCGGCATTGCCGCAGCCCGCGCAGGCGCCCTTGAAGTGGTGGCGTGCGACCTCGACCCACTGGCCCTCGACGCCTGCCGCGCCAACGCCGCGTTGAACGGCGTGGAGCTCGGCTACAGCAACGATTTTTTCGCCGAGGACGACCGCTTCGACCTGATCCTGGTCGCCGATGTGCTGTATGACCGCGCCAACCTGCCACTGCTCGATGCCTTCCTCGGCCGCGGTCGCCAGGCGCTGGTCGCCGACTCGCGGGTTCGCGACTTCAGCCACCCGCTGTACCAACAATTGGGCGTGCTCGACGCACTGACCCTGCCGGACCTGGCCGAGCCCCACGAATTCCGCCGGGTCAGCCTGTACCACGCCAGCCGCGAGCCTTTATAGTGGTGCCATTCACGAGTTTGCGAGAGTCGCGATGAGCCAAGACACGCCGTACATTTTCGACGCCACCGATGCCACCTTCCAGCAATTGGTCATCGAAAACTCCTTCCACAAACCGGTCCTGGTGGACTTCTGGGCTGAGTGGTGCGCGCCCTGCAAGGCGCTGATGCCACTGCTGGCGAAAATCGCCGAGGGTTACCAGGGCGAGCTACTGCTGGCCAAGATCAACTGCGACGTGGAGCAGCAGGTGGTCGCCCAGTTCGGCATTCGCAGCCTGCCGACCGTGGTGCTGTTCAAAGACGGCCAGCCGGTCGACGGTTTTGCCGGGGCGCAGCCGGAGTCGGCAATCCGCGCGCTGCTCGAACCGCACGTGCAGATGCCGGCCGAGCCTGCCGCATCGCCGCTGGAGCAGGCCAAGGCGCTGTTCGCCGAAAGCCGCTTCGCCGAGACCGAAGCACTGCTCCAGGCGCTGCTGGGTGAAGACAACAGCAATGCCGAGGCGCTGATCCTGTACGCCCGTTGCCTGGCTGAGCGGGGCGAGCTGGGCGAGGCCCAGGTGGTGCTGGACGCGGTCAAGACCGACGAGCACAAGGCAGCCCTTGCCGGAGCCAAGGCACAGCTGACCTTCCTGCGCCAGGCTGCCAGCCTGCCGGAAGTCGCCGACCTGAAGAGCCGCCTGGCGCAGAACCCAGAAGACGATGAAGCGGCCTACCAGTTGAGCATTCAACAACTGGCCCGTCAGCAGTACGAGGCGGCGCTGGAAGGCTTGTTGAAGCTGTTCAAGCGCAACCGCGGCTACGAGAACGGGTTGCCGCAGAAGGCGATGTTGCAGGTGTTCGAACTGCTGGGCGGTGATCATCCGCTGGTGAGCGTCTATCGCCGCAAGCTGTCTTCAGCCCTGTTCTGAGGCAGGCACGCCCTTGTAGGAGCAGCCTTGTGCTGCGAAGAGGCCGGTGAAAGCACAGTCAATCTGGTAGACGAGGGAAGTCATGCGGCGTCTCCACTGAGGCCGAGTTTTTTCAGGCGTGCGCCAAAGGCGCTGTCGATGGCATCGAGGGCTTCGCGCCCAGGGCCGACCTCGGCCAGCGGCAGCAGCGCCT
>NZ_JAPFCE010000070.1:0-25935 GCF_026240895.1 Pseudomonas sp. DCB_AW | reverse complement strand
CTCTTCGCGGGTAAACCCGCTCCCACAGGATCACTGCAGGCCTGAAATCTGTGCCACCCCTGTGGGAGCGGGTTTACCCGCGAAGAGGCCGGCCTGGGCGACAGAGGGCTCAGACCCCCTGCGCTTCCGCCTCTTCATGCGCCTGACGCAACCGCTCGCGGCTGTTGCTCAAGTGCATGCGCATGGCCATCTTCGCCCCTTCGCTGTCTTGCCGGGCAATCGCTTCGTAGATGGCCTCGTGCTCATGCATCAACCGGCTCATGTAGTGCGCCTGGTCATCATGGGCCAGGCGTGCCGAATTGAGCCGGGTACGTGGAATGATGCTGGTACCCAGGTGGTTGATGATGTCGGCAAAGTAGTGGTTGCCGCTGGCCTGGGCGATGCGCAAGTGGAACTGGAAGTCCGCGGACACGGCATCGGTCGCATGGGCCGCGCCTTCGTTGAGCTCGTCCAGCGCTGCGCGCATGCCAACCAGCTGTTCATCGCTGCGCCGCTGCGCCGCCAACCCTGCCGACTCGATCTCCAGGGCAATGCGCAACTCCAGCACCGCCAGCACTTCGCGCAGGGTCACCACGGTCGCCGGGTCGATGCGGAAACCGCCCGTGGCCGGTGCGTCCAGCACAAAGGTGCCGATGCCATGGCGGGTCTCCACCTGGCCTGCGGCCTGCAGCCGCGAGATGGCCTCGCGCACCACGGTGCGGCTGACGCCCTCTTCCGCCATGATCTGCGATTCGGTCGGCAGCTTGTCGCCGCGCTTGAGCTGGCCGCTGCGAATTCGCTCGGTCAGCACCGTGACCAGTTCCTGGGCCAGACTGCGCGGCTTGCGCCGGGTCCTTGCCTGTACCTGCTGCTCTGTCATGCCCTGTATTTCACCTTGAAAGACAGCGCCCATGATAGCGCAAGCAGTTGTACGATCACATACACCCAATGCGGTATTTCTCACTGCGTCTGCGACACGCGGAATGCGAAAAATCAGCGCCACATGCTGGCCCAAAGCCAGCGAATGGCTGTACCGTGCGGCTTCGCGCTCACTTATCCATGGAAGGAAACGACAGCATGAAACCGCTCGACCGCATTCTGCTCGCCACTGGCCTGCTGATCCCCCTGTGGCTGCTGGCTGGCGTCTGGCTGACCGCCCAGGCGTACACCGGCTATGACCACCTGCAACAGGCCATGAGCCAACTCGGCGCCGTGGGTGCAGCCACCCAGCACTGGTCACCGCGGGTCAACAACTTCCCACTGGCCGTGTTGTTCGCACTGTTTGCCTGGGGCCTGGCCCGTCGCTGGCAGGGATCGACCCTGGCGCGGGTCAGCGCGGCCCTGGTGCTGCTGCATGGCCTGGGCAGCCTGGGCACCGGCTGGTTCCCCTGCGACCAAGGGTGTGCACCGGCACAGCCTTCGCTGTCGCAACAGTTGCACAACCTCTCAGGCTTGCTGATGTTCCTTTCGTTGACCCTGGCCAGTGCGCTGTGGGCCTGGCTAGGCAACCGGGTGGCCGGCTCACGGGCCTTGAGCCTGTTCTCCTTGGCAGCCGTAGTACTGGCGATCGTGACCGTCGCGCTGATGGGCCAGGCTGTTGAAAGTGGCCATCTGTTCGGCCTGTATCAGCGCTTGAACTACGGCGTATCGGTCATCTGGGTGGCAGGCCTTGCCTGGGCCAGCCTGCGTGCCCCCGCCTCAGGGCGGTTGCGAATGGCCACTGCCTGACGGCAAATTGCTGGCCCCCAGGCGTTTGAAGGGAAGGCAAACTCCCTTCTCCTTCAGATGCTTAGGACAGCAACATGCGAGTACTTCTAGCAACGATGGCCGGCTGCCTGCTGGCCACGGCCGCCTTCGGCGTGCAGGCCAGGACGCTGAGCCAGAACGATCGCCAGACCTGTGGCTGGGGCGCACAGATCGCCGCAGAAGCCCAGCAGGCCAAGCTATCAGGGGTAACCCTGTATGCCACGCGCAAGAAGTTACAGGCGCGCAAGTTCGCCAAGCCGTGGATGCGCATGACCGCCTTCGGCATTACCGAGCAGACTTACAACAGCCGTTCGCGATTGAAACCTGCGGCGATCAAGCAGACCTACTACGAGCAATGCGTGCAGCATGCCGTCGCAAGGCGATAAATCCATATTTTTCAGTAGGTTATCCTAACTATTTTCAGCAAAACCTTAATAGCAGGCAAAAGAGACAAAATTAGTTTTATCGTTTAATTTCAATTACTTAAAGAATAAGATTAAGGCAAAATCTAAATATGATCGCCCTGGTG
The DNA here is from genome assembly GCF_026240895.1 of Pseudomonas sp. DCB_AW. Taxonomy (NCBI): domain Bacteria; kingdom Pseudomonadati; phylum Pseudomonadota; class Gammaproteobacteria; order Pseudomonadales; family Pseudomonadaceae; genus Pseudomonas; species Pseudomonas sp. DCB_AW. The sequence goes on along the minus strand of NZ_JAPFCE010000070.1, from coordinate 23,681 downwards.
CCGCCAGGGCGCTCCCGCACTGAACTGCTCAGTCACCCACGCCTTGAAAACCCCGAGTGCAGCGGTGTTCAACCGTGACGTAGGCCGCACCAGGTAGATCCCTGCCGCCACGTCGAGCTGCCAATGCGGCAGCACCCGCACCAAGCGCCCACTGGTCAAGTCCTCACCCATCAGCCAGTCGCCGCCAGCCAATATGCCCACACCCCGCCGAGCAGCTTCGAGCAAGGCTTCGTTGTCATTACTGCGCAACGAACCACTGACTTTGACACTGACTTGCTGCGCTTGCCGGGTGAGGCGCCATTCGGGAAACGAACGCAAGCCGCTGAAGCCGAGGCAGTTATGCCCGGCTAGCTGCTCAGGCTGCTGCGGCGTGCCATGACTGGCCAAGTAGCCCGGCGAGGCGCAGAGGATGCGGCGGTGATCGCACAGCTTTTGCGCCACCAGGCGGTTATCGGCCAACTCGCCGATACGGATGGCAGCGTCAAAGCCCTCGCCGATCAGGTCAACGAAGCGATCAGCGTACTCGGCCTCCACTGTGACCTGCGGATAGGCCAGCACAAAATCCGCCAACATCCCGCTCAACCAGCGCCGCCCCATGGCCGCCGGCAAGGCGAGGCGCAAACGCCCCCGCACCGTTACCGCCCCTTGCGTGGCTTCCTGTTCGGCTTCGGCGATCAGCCGGCTGGCCTCACGCACCCGCGCCACCAACCGCTCACCTTCGTCGGTGAAGCGCAGTTGCCGCGTGCTGCGCTCAACCAGGCGTATGCCAAGGCGTGCTTCGAGTGCGCTCAGGCGCTTGGACAGCACCGTGGGGTGGCGCGCCAGTTGCTGTCCAGCAGCCGCGAACGACCCCTGCTCGTGTAGGGCCAGTAAGGTGGCAAGTTCATCGGCGCGGCGGCTGTCGAAGGCATCCATGGCAAGGCTCGGCAGAAGGTAGGAAAGTCAGGCAGTGAGAATCAGCGCCCCTTCCGACAGCCCTTGCTCCAGGTCCGCGTGGGCCCTGGCCGCTTCGGTCAGCGGGTAGCGACGCCAGACCCGAGGCTGGATGATACCTGCGTCGACCGCCGCCAGCACATCGGCGGCGCGCTGCTGGTACTCCTCGACGGTACGCGTATGGGCTGCCAGTGACGGGCGCGTCAGGTAGAGAGAGCCCTTGGCATTGAGCGTGGCCACTTCAATGGCCGCCGGCGCGCCGGAGGTGCCGCCAAACGACACCAGCAACCCGCGCGGGCGCAGGCTGTCCAGCGAGGCCTCCAGCGACACCTTGCCGACACTGTCATACACGACGTCCACGCCCTCGCCCTGCGTCAACTCACGCACCTGCTTGGCCAACGTGGCCGCCTCGAACACCATCACGTGATGGCAGCCCGCCGCCCGCGCCCGTTCGACGCTCTGTGGTCGCGACACAACGCCAATCACGGTCGCCCCCAGGTGCCTGGCCCAAGACGCCATGAGCTGCCCCAATGCCCCGCCCGCGCCATACAGCAGCACCTGGGTACCCAGCCCCACGCGGTAGGTGCTCTTCAGCAAGTACTGCGCGGTGATGCCCTTGAACAATACGGCTGCGGCGGCTTCGTCATCCAGTGAGTCCGGCAGCTTGACCAGGCGCTCGGCAGGGAACAGCCGCCCGCTGGCATAAGCGCCTACCGGGCCCATCGCATACGCCACCCGGTCCCCCACGCGCACATTGCCCACCCCTTCACCCACCGCGCTCACCCGCCCTGCGCCCTCCAGCCCCAGGCCAGACGGCAATGCCAGGGGCGCCCCGCCCTTGCGCTGCAGTATGTCCAGCGGGTTGACGCCCATGGCGGTCTGCTCCAGCCAAACCTCGCCAGGCCCTGGCACTTGCGGTTGGACGTGCTGCAGCTGCATGACATCGACAGTGCCGGTGGCGTTGAGTGTTATACGGTTGACCATGATCGATTCCTGTGAGGATGACGGTTTCGATACAGGCTAATTAGGCATGGCAAGTTGAACAATACGGCGCAGTGCAGATGATTTCTGCAACCCGTACAGCAATAGTCGACCGCCATATGCACCGCCGCGCACCCAAACCAGGACATCTGTTAGGCTGATCAAAGCCCGCCCAACCAGCCTCGACTATTCGCCCCATGGATGAACTGCGCAAGATCGACCTCAACCTGCTGCTGGCCTTGCATGCACTGCTGACAGAGAAGCACGTGACCCGCGCCGCCCTGCGCCTGCACCGCAGCCAGCCGGCGGTGAGCCACGCGCTGGCACAATTGCGCAGGCACTTCGACGACCCCTTGCTGATACGCCAGAACGGCCGCATGGCCCTGACCGCACGTGCGCAGGCACTGGCCAAGCCGCTGCAAGATGCCTTGGGCAACCTCAACGCACTGCTGGCCGCTCCACTGTTCGACCCTGCCAAGGCGCAGCGTCGGTTCCGTTTGTCGTTGTCCGACTATGCTTCGCGCATCATCCTTCCGCCCCTGGTCCGCCACGTGCGCCAGGTAGCACCCGGTGTAGACCTGGCAATCAGCCAGGCCAGCCGTGAAACCATGCTGGCCCAGCTGCTCGACGGGGAGCTCGACCTGGCCTTGGGCCTATTCCCCGAGCTGCCGCAGAGCATCACCGCCCAGCCCCTGTTCGAGGAACACTTCATCAGTGTTGCCGACCGCCAGGTGCTGCCTGCCAGTGGGGGCCTAGCGTTGGCCGACTGGCTGGCTCGCCCCCATGTGTTGATGGCCATGCACCCCGATGCCCATGATGAAATAGAACGCGCATTGGCCGCCCACGGCCTGCAGCGGCGGATAGCCCTGGCACTGCCGCACTGGAGCGCAGCGGTCGAGGTGCTTGCGGGCACCGATCTGATTCTCACGGTGGCCAGCCGCGCGGTAGGCTCATTGCGCCAGCATCAGGCGTTGCGCCGGTTTGAGCCGCCACTGGCCATTCCTTCGTTTGCCTATCAGCAGGCCTGGCACAGCCGCAAAGACAGCGACCCCGGGCATCGCTGGCTGCGCGAGGCCGTGTGGGCCTGCAGCCAGCCAGGCACTTGATCAGCGCTGTGACTGCTCGAGCACCACAGGCTTGGCCGCAGCGCTGCTCCCCCAGTCCCCCTGGACCAGAAACACCCCACACAGGATCAGTACCACGCCGGCCACCCGAGCCAGGTTGACCGGTTTGCCCCCCAACCCCATTACCCCGAAGTGGTCAGCGATGACCGCCGTCAAGATCTGCCCTGCCACCACCAGCACTAGAAAGCCCGCGGCGCCCAGTTTCGGCGTCAGTGCTGCCGCGCCGGCCACGTAGAGCGCGCCCAGCACGCCGCCAATCCACAGCCACCACGGCCCTTGGAGGGCCTTGCCCAGGTCTGGCGTTGGCACCCGCAGTATCAGCAGCGCCGCAATTACCACCACTGAACTGACCGTCAGCGAGGTGAACGCCCCCCATAACCAGTGGCCCAACGCCCGGCCAACAGCGGCGTTGCCAGCTGCCTGAAACGGCAGTACGGCACCCGCCAGCAACGCCATCGCCACAGGGATACCCAACAGAACCATCGACTTGCTCAACATGACTTCCCTCACCTTGTTGTGTGATGGAGGCCATGATCGATGGATCTGCACCGGTTATGGAAATCAAACACATGCACCCCGACTATTCGCCGCGTGAATAGTCGGGCACCTCACTCGCCGACCTAGCGTGAGGTCTCTACGCGCAGCACTTCGGTGTAGATGGCATCGACCGTCTGGCCGACCTTGAGGTTCTTCATGCGCGCCTGCAGGTCAGGGTTCTCGACCTTCACCACCTGCAGCTTGCCTTCCGGCGGCAGCAGGCTCACCTCATGCTTCTTGAGGTCAATCTTCTTGATCTGCGACGTGACCTTGACCTGGCGGAACGCCTCACCGCCCGGGTTGGGGTTGTCCTTGGTGGCGCGAATGCTGCCGGACTCATCACTCACTTTAGGCGCGCCGCCCACGTCGGTATTGAGCACATAAGCCACAGCGCGGGTCACGTAGATGTCAACCGTGTCGCCGACCTTGAGGTTGGGCAGCGCCTTGGCCTTCTCGGTCAGTTGGAAGGTCACAGGCTTGCCGTTGGCGCCCTCCACCGTGACCTGGCGGCTGGCCAGGTCGATAGCCTGCACCTTGGTGGTGACATGGCTTTCCAGCGCTTCGCTACCAATCGGCACATCAGCGGCCTGGGCCGTGAAGCTGCCAGCGAAGACCAGCGAGGCGAGTGCGACAGCGCGAGCGAGTGAGCTAATGGGTTTCATAGGCCTGCTTCCCTGTATTCGTTTCCGGGTTGGCGCGTGAAAGGTTCACGCGCCAACAAGCATAGTCATTACTGGCTGCGCGTCACCCGCCAGACCGTATTGGCCAGGTCGTCGGCAATGATCAAGGCACCGCGCGGGTCGACGGTGACCCCCACCGGCCGCCCACGCGTCTTGCCGTCCTCGCCCCGGAAGCCCGTGGCGAAGTCGATCGGTTCGCCTGCCGGCTTGCCATTGCTGAACGGCACGAAGATCACCTTGTAGCCCACGGGGTTTGGCCGGTTCCAGCTACCGTGCTCACCCACGAACACCCCGTCGGCGAAGCGCTCGCCCATGGCCGGTACCGAGAAGTCGACCCCCAATGCAGCCACATGCGAGCCAAGGCTGTAGTCCGGCTTGATTGCCGCCGCCACCTTGTCCGGGTTCTGTGGCCTGACCCGGTCATCGACGTTCTGGCCCCAATAACTGTAGGGCCACCCATAAAACCCACCTTCACGCACCGACGTCAGGTAGTCCGGGACCAGATCAGGGCCGAGCTCATCACGCTCGTTGACCACCGCCCACACCTGCCCGCTCTGCGGCTGAACAGCCAAGGCCGTCGGGTTGCGCAAGCCGGTCGCATAGGGCCGGTGAGCACCGGTCTGGGCATCGACCTGCCAGACCATGGCCCGATCGATCTCCACTTCCAGGCCGCGCTCGGTGATGTTGCTGTTCGAGCCGATACCCACATAAAGGAAGCGCCCATCAGCGCTGACGGCCAGCGACTTGGTCCAGTGGTGGTTGATTTCAGCAGGCAGGTCGGTGACCTTGACCGGCGCACCGCTGGCCTTGGTCTGGCCCTCCTGGTAGTCGAAACGCACCAATGCATCCTGGTTGGCCACGTACAGCTTGCCGTTGGCAAACGCCAGGCCGTAAGGGGCGTTGAGGTTTTCAGCAAATACCGTCTGCACCTCGTAGGTGCCATCGCCATCGGCATCGCGCAGCAAGGTCAGGCGATTACCCCCTTTGACCTGGGTATTGCCCTTGGCCTTGATCTGGCTGGCGATCACATCCTTGGGTTTGAGTTTTGCGGCGCTGCCGCCGCGGCCCTCGGCCACGAGGATATCGCCATTAGGCAGCACCAGGCTCTGGCGCGGGATGTTCAGGCCGGTGGCGATTGCCGTGACGCTGAAGCCCTCAGGCACAGTCGGCTTCTGCTCACCCCAGGCAACTGGCTCAGCGATCTTCATGCTCGGCAGCAAACCACGCTGTGGCTCAGGCAGCTTGGGGTCCGGGCCATGGGCTTGAGTAGGCGTGCCTTCCCCACCACAGGCGCTTATCAGTAACGCCATGCTCAACAGGCTCAAGGTATGCAAAGGCTTCATGCCACACCTCCCGAACGCAGGTTGCTAAGGCCAGTCCACGCCGCGACAGTTGCGAGCGCGGTCACAATGACCGACAGCACCAACCCCGACGGCATCACTGCCCAGGCGTCCTTGGCATGCTCGAAGGCATTGACCAACCCCAACACCCAGGTCGCCAGCAACAGCACGAAATACAGGGTCGCACGCCCGCCCTTGCGCTCGGCGCGGATCAGGTTGACCAACGCGAACAGCAGCGCCAGCCCACAGAACACCAAGCCACCGGCGATCAGCCAGGCCGCGAAGTTGCTCCATTGGATCTGGTAGCTATTGAAGTAGGCGATATCGCTCAACAGCGCGCCAAGAAACAGCGGAACACTGCCGGCCAACAGCATGGCGTGCAATGGGCCTGGCGTGCAGCGGTAGAGGGTTTGCTCAGATGCGGTCACGGCGCCTCCTTATCGTTCAGTGACCCGGGCCTGATGGCAAAGACATCATCAGGCGTGCGCGGGGTGCGCTAAAGAAAGGAGCGTCTCTACGACGCGATAGTTCACCGTTTCGCTTGAATGGTATCCTGCAAGCACCCGCGCTGTGCTTTTCCACCTTCAGCGCTTCGGCATCATTCGAACAAGGAGAACAGCATGAGCGACTACCGGGAGCGCACGTGGGCGTTCTGGGCACTGAACACGCTGCTCATCCTCGGCCTGGGGCTGAGCGCAGGCTGCTCCAGCAAGAAAAACCAGGCCCGCTATGCGGCCTCCACCGTTGGCTCCAACTGCTTCGCCAAGGCCGTACCGACTACGGGCGAAGGTGGCCTGGCCTGGGGCAATACCCTGAGCATTGCCCGGCAGAAGTCGCTGAACAACTGTGTGCGCTATGCAGGCAGGTCTGGGGGGACGCCGAAGACCTGCCAGGTGGTGATGGCCAAGTGCAAGAACTAGGCAGCAGTCGCTGACGCTCAACGCCGCGTGATCACCACCTCCAGATACTCGCTGGGGACCACCAGCGAGGCCCCGCCCCCCACGTTGTTTTCATTCAACAGCGCAGTCAGGTCGCTTTCCAGCGCATTGGCGGCTTCAGGCGCCAATGCCGCAAACGCCTTGTGCACCGGCCCATACCAAGTGCGGAACACATCGATGAAGTGCGCTGCAGAGCGATAGCGGAAGTTGAAGTGTTGACGGGTGACCTGCATCTGGCCCAGCGCCCTGTCGAACAGTACCCGCAACTGCTCCTCGTCACCCCAGCGTGAAGGGGGCAATGCCCCGGCTGGCGGCGGAACGTGGCGCCCGAGCGTCTTGAACATCTGGCCAACGAAACCCTGGGGCGTCCAGTTCGCCAGGCCAATCCGGCCGCCGGAACGACAGACGCGGCTCAATTCCCGCGCGGCCTGGGCCTGATCGGGGGTGAACATCACACCGAAGGTCGACAGAACGGCATCGAATGCACCCTCGGCGAACGGCAACGCTTCGGCATCGGCCACTTGAAACACCACGTTCAGGTGCTCGGCCTGAGCGCGTGCCTCACCGCGCTTGAGCAACTCGGCCACGTAGTCGGTGGAGGTGACGCGGCAACCGCGCCGCGCGGCGGCCAGGGTGGCATTGCCGTTGCCGGCCGCCACGTCCAGCACCTGCTCGTCCCAGCGCAAATCACAGGCTTCGGCCAGGCGTTCACCCACCAGCTGCAGGGTGGTGCCGATCACGGCGTAGTCACCGCTGGCCCACGCGGCTTGCTGGCGGGCTTTCAAGGCATTGGTATCCAAAGGGGTGCTCATGGTCTGCGCCTTCGTGTTGTGCGCGGCCGAGGTCCTTCTGGCGGTCATCGCGCCATGGATAGGTTGAGGGGTCGAGCCCGTGGGGGCAGCAAAAAATTATGCGCCTGATGGAGGAAGCGGCAAGCGGTGAGGGGTGAGAGGCAAGACGGATTTGAGATAGCGGAAAGCATTAACCGCTATATGGGGATGGTTGCGAGGTGTACGGTTTGGGGGTTTTGGCGCTTGTGTGATCGAGCGCCGCTTGCGCGACGCTTCGCAGCACAAGGCTGCTCCTACAATTGTTTCGGGCCAATTATTCCTGTGGCAGGGGCGCGCGACCTTCTTGGCGGCGAATCGGGCCTGTGTAGGAGCAGCCTTGTGCTGCGAAGCGCCGCGCTTGCGGCGCTCGGTCTATCAGGCAAACTTGGCCCGGGCCGCATGCAGCTTCTTGTAGCTCTCGATCAAACGCAAATGACGATCCAGCCCTTCCAGCTTCATGCTGGTCGGCGTCAGGCCATGGAAGCGCACGCTGCCGTCCACCGAGCCCAGCACCGCGTCCATCCGCGGGTTGCCGAACATGCGGCGGAAGTTGGCTTCGTAGTCTTCCATCTCAAGTTCATCATCCAGCACCACTTCCAGCACCACGTTCAACGCCTGGTAGAACAGGCCACGCTCGACGGTGTTGTCGTTGAACTGAAGGAACGCCTCGACCAGCTCCTTGGCATCTTCGAAGCGCTGCACGGCCAGGCAGATCAGTAGCTTCAACTCCAGAATGGTCAACTGGCCCCACACCGTGTTGTCGTCGAACTCGACGCCGATCAACGTGGTGATGGTGGTGTAATCGTCCACATCGCAGTTGTCCAGGCGCTTGAGCAGCAACTTCAGCGAGCGGTTGTCCAGGCTGTGCAGGTTGAGGATGTCAGCGCGGAACGACAAGGCCCGGTTGGTGTTGTCCCAGATCAGGTCCTCGACCGGGTAGATCTCCGAGTAACCCGGCACCAGGATGCGGCACGCGGTGGCACCGAGGTTGTCGTACACCGCCATGTACACTTCTTTGCCCAGGTCTTCGAGGATGCCGAACAGGGTCGCAGCTTCCTGAACGTTGGAATCTTCGCCATGGCCAGAGAAGTCCCACTCGACGAATTCGAAATCGGCCTTGGCGCTGAAGAAGCGCCACGACACCACGCCGCTGGAGTCGATGAAGTGCTCGACGAAGTTGTTCGGCTCGGTCAGCGCGTGGCTTTCGAAGGTGGGCTGCGGCAGGTCGTTCAGGCCTTCGAAGCTGCGGCCCTGCAACAACTCGGTGAGGCTGCGCTCCAACGCCACTTCCAGGCTCGGGTGCGCGCCGAACGAGGCGAACACACCACCGGTGCGCGGGTTCATCAAGGTCACGCACATGACCGGGAACTCACCGCCCAGCGACGCGTCCTTGACCAGTACCGGGAAGCCCTGCTCTTCCAGCCCCTGGATACCGGCAACGATGCCCGGGTACTTGGCCAGCACTTCCTGCGGTACATCCGGCAGGCACAGTTCGCCTTCGAGGATCTCGCGCTTCACCGCACGCTCGAAGATTTCCGACAGGCACTGCACTTGCGCCTCAGCGAGGGTGTTGCCAGCGCTCATGCCGTTGCTGAGGAACAGGTTCTCGATCAGGTTGGACGGGAAGTACACCACCTCCTGGTCCGACTGGCGCACGAATGGCAGCGAGCAGATGCCCCGCGCAGTGTTGCCCGAGTTGGTGTCGTACAGGTGCGAGCCGCGCAGCTCACCGTCGGGGTTGTAGATTTCCAGGCAGTTCGCGTCGAGGATCTCGCTGGGCAGCGCGTCCTTGGGGCCCGGCTTGAACCACTGCTCGTTCGGGTAATGCACGAACGGCGCGTTAGCGATGTCCTCGCCCCAGAACTGGTCGTTGTAGAAGAAGTTGCAATTAAGGCGCTCGATGAACTCACCCAGCGCCGAGGCCAGCGCGGCCTCCTTGGTCGAACCCTTGCCATTGGTGAAGCACATCGGCGACTGTGCATCGCGCACATGCAGCGACCACACGTTGGGCACGATATTGCGCCACGAGGCGATCTCGATCTTCATCCCAAGGCCCGCGAGAATCGCCGACATGTTGGCGATGGTCTGCTCCAGCGGCAGGTCCTTGCCCGGGATGTAGGTGCTGGTGTCCGATACCGGCATCAGCAGCCCCTGGGCATCGGCGTCGAGGCTGTCCACCACCTCGATGACGAACTCCGGCCCGGTCTGCACGACCTTCTTTACCGTGCAACGGTCGATGGAGCGCAGGATGCCCTGGCGGTCCTTCTCGGAGATGTCTTCAGGCAGCTCGACCTGGATCTTGAAGATCTGGTTGTAGCGGTTTTCCGGGTCGACGATGTTGTTCTGCGACAGCCGAATGTTTTCGGTGGGGATGTCGCGGGTCTGGCAGTACAGCTTCACGAAGTAAGCCGCGCACAGGGCCGAAGACGCCAGGAAATAGTCGAACGGCCCCGGGGCCGAACCGTCGCCTTTGTAACGGATCGGTTGGTCGGCGATCACCGTGAAGTCGTCGAACTTGGCTTCGAGACGGAGATTGTCGAGAAAATTGACCTTGATTTCCATGCGGGATTACCGTGAGTTAAGCGTGCAAAACGAAATTGGCCGGCATTATCCGGGTTTTTCGCCTGGAAGTCCTGTTTGCCTGCCGCCAACGCCTGCCTTGCGCATTCCGCCGGATTCCTTGCCTGATCCTCCTGACCTGTCGGCAGCGCCCGCTCGCCGGTCGTAGCGCTGTGCTAGCGTTTCTGGATTGGGGGCAACGTATCCCCACTCAAGACGACAACGCGACAGCAAACCGATGATGAGCAGGTGAACCATGGAACTACGCATCAACCAGAAGACCTATCAGGTCGAGGCCGACGCCGACACGCCCCTGCTGTGGGTGATCCGTGACGACCTGGGGCTGACCGGCACCAAGTATGGCTGCGGCCTGGCGCAATGCGGCGCTTGCTCGGTGCTGGTGGACGGCAGCGTGGTGCGCGCCTGCGTGACCCCGGTGGCAGGCGTGGTCGGGCGCGAAGTGACCACCATCGAGGCGATCGAGGACGACGCCGTTGGCAAGCGCGTGGTCGCGGCCTGGGTCGAGTACCAGGTGGCCCAGTGCGGCTACTGCCAGTCAGGCCAGGTGATGGCCGCCACAGCGCTGCTCAAGCACACGCCCCAGCCCAGCGACGCGCAGATCGATGCCGCGATGGTCAACCTGTGCCGCTGCGGCACCTACAACGCCATCCATGCCGCCGTCCACGACCTTGCGGCCCAGCGGGAGGAGGCGTGATGAACACGCGTATCGATACCTCTGCCGAGCTGTCGGCGCTGCCGCTGGGTGAGCCGGTTAACCTGTCACGCCGCCGCTTCCTGCTAGCCTCGGCGGGCGCCGCCGCAGGCGCGCTGGTACTCGGGTTTGGGTTGCCGCTGGGCTCGGCACGGGTCCAGGCCGCTACCGCCGCGGCCCAGGAGCGCGGCACACAAGTGCCGGCCTTCCTCGAAATTCGCCCGGACAGCACCGTGCGCCTGCTCTGCCCGTTCATGGAGGGCGGCCAAGGCACCTACACCGCCATGGCACAGATCGTCGGCGAAGAACTGGACGCCGACCCGGCCACGTTCCTGGTCGACAGCGCGCCGCCTGGCGAAGCTTACGTGGTGATGGAAAACGGCATGCGCATCACCGGCGGCAGCATGTCGGTACGCATGAGCTACCCAACCATGCGTCGCCTCGGCGCCCTGGCCCGGGCCATGTTGCTGCAGGCAGGTGCCGAGCAGTTGGGGGTGCCGGTCGACGAACTCTCCACCGAACCCGGCAAGGTCGTCCACGCGGCATCCGGCCGCTCGGTGCCCTACGGCGAACTGGCCGAGCGCGCCCTCGACCTGCCGGTGCCAGACCCGGCCAGCGTGAAGCTGCGCGACCCCAGCCAGTTCCGCTGGATCGGCAAACCGGTGCGCCGGGTTGATGCCTATGACAAATCCACCGGCAAAGCCGTGTACACCATCGACATCAAGCTCGACGGCATGCTCCACGCCGCCGTCCAGCACGCACCGCGCCTGGGCATGACGGTTGGCAGCCTGCGCAACGAAGCACAGGTCAAGGCCATGAAAGGCGTGCATTCGGTGCATCAATTACCTGGCGCGGTGGCGGTGGTCGCCGAACGCTGGTGGCATGCCAAGCGCGCAGTCGAGGCCCTCCAGGTGGACTGGCAGGAGCCCGGCAGCGATTCGCCGGTAAGGCCAATGCCGGCCGACTTCTCCAGCGACGCCTATCGTGACCGCCTGGCCACCGAGCAAGGCCCGGCCCGCGACGAGGAAAACCAAGGCGATGTGGCCGGGGTGCTGGCCAAGGCCAAGACCAAGGTCGAGGCGACCTACCACAACCAATACCTCAACCACGCCCAGCTCGAGCCGCCCTCGGCGCTCGCCCGCTTCAACCCCGACGGTTCGCTGGAGGTGTGGTTGCCTAACCAGGCGCCGGACATGTTCCGCGACGACATCGCCAAACGCACCGGCCTCGACCCTGCGCGCATCACCCTGCACTCACCCCTGCTGGGCGGCTTTTTTGGCCGGCATTTTCTGTATGACTCGGCCAACCCCTACCCGCAGGCCATCGCCCTGGCCAAAGCGGTGGGCCGCCCGGTCAAGCTGATCTGGAGCCGCGAAGAAGAGTTTCTGCGGGATGTGTTGCGGCCGCTGGCGGTGGTCAAGTTCCGTGGGGCACTGGATGACGATGGCCTGCCCGTCGCGATAGAAGCCGTGAGTGCCACCGAAGGCCCAACCGAGGCACTGGCCGGCAAACAAGGTGACAAGATCGACCCCACCGCCCTTGAAGGGCTGTCGGGCAAGTCGTACGCCATCGCCAACAAACGCATTGCCCAAATCTACGTCAAAGGCCCGGTCATGCTCGGCTACTGGCGCTCGGTGGGCAACTCGCTGAACGACTTCTTCTACGAAGCTTTCCTCGACGAGCTGGCCGACAAAGGCGGCAAGGACCCTTATGAATTGCGCCTGCATCTGTTGCGCGACAACCCGCGCCTGACCACCCTGCTACAGGCGGTCGGCGAGTTGTCCGGTGGCTGGAAGCGTGGGCCATTCACCGCCGAGGACGGCAGCAAACGGGCACGCGGTGTGGCCATGGCCTCGCCGTTTGGCTCGGAGGCGGCGGTCATCGCCGAAGTATCGATCGAAAACGGTCAGGTCAAAGTGCACGACATCTGGCAGGCCATCGACCCAGGCAGCATCGTCAACCCGGCGATCATCGAAGCGCAGGTCAACGGCGCCGTGGCCCTGGGCCTGTCGCAGACCCTGCTGGAAGAAGCGGTGTACATCGACGGCAAGCCCCGTGCGCGCAACTACGACCTGTACCCGATCCTGCCGCCTTCGCGCATGGCCCGGGTGCATGTGCGCATCGTCGAAAGCGGCGCGAAGATGGGCGGCATCGGCGAACCGCCGCTGCCCGCGGTTGCACCGGCGGTGGCCAACGCGGTAGCGCGGCTGACCGGCCAGCGCATCCGCAGCATCCCATTGAGCCGCTACACCTTCACCTGACAGGACAAGGAACGCCCATGACCCACAGCCGATTCGCAAGAACCGCCGGCTGGCTGGCGCTGCCGTGCCTGGTCGCGGCAGGCCTGCTGGCCTGGTATGTCACCCGGGAGCCCGCGTCGCCTTTCGTGGCCGAACAAAATGCCAACGTCGACCCGGCGCTGGTCAGCCGCGGCGAGTACGTGGCCCGGCTCAGCGACTGCGTGGCCTGCCACAGCCTGCCCGACAACAAGCCGTTCGCCGGGGGCCTGGAGATGGCCACGCCGTTAGGCGCGATCCATGCCACCAACATCACCCCAGACCGGGACACCGGCATCGGCGGCTACAGCCTCGCCGACTTCGACCGCGCCGTGCGTCATGGCGTCGCCCCCGGTGGCCGGCGGCTGTACCCGGCCATGCCCTACCCCTCCTACGCCAAGCTCAGCGATGACGATGTGCGTGCGTTGTACGCGTTTTTCATGCAGGGCGTGCAACCTGCCAGCCAGCCGAACATCCCCAGCGATATCCCCTGGCCGCTGAACCTGCGCTGGCCCATCGCGCTGTGGAATGGGCTGTTTGCGCCCACTACGCCCTACGTGACCAAGGCTGGCCAGGACCCTCTGTGGAACCGCGGCGCTTATATTGTCCAAGGCCCCGGGCACTGCGGCAGCTGCCATACCCCGCGCGGCCTGGCCTTCAACGAAAAGGCTCTGGATGAAGACGGCAAGCCGTTCCTGGCCGGCGCGCTGCTCGATGGCTGGTACGCGCCGAGCCTGCGCGCCGATCACAACACCGGCCTTGGGCGCTGGAGCGAAGCCGAGATCGTCCAGTTTCTCAAGACTGGGCGTAACCGGCATGCCGTGGTCTATGGCTCGATGACCGAGGCGTTCAACAACTCCACGCAGTTCATGGCCGACGAGGACCTGGCGGCAATCGCCCACTACCTGAAATCGCTGCCCGGCGATCCGCAACGTGACGGCACGCCCTGGCAGTACCAAGCGGCATCGGCGGCGACGACGCTTGAGCGCCCGGGCGCCCACACCTACGTCACGCGCTGCGCCTCTTGCCATGGGCTGGACGGCAAGGGGCAGGCCGAATGGATGCCGCCGTTAGCGGGCGCAACCTCGGCCTTGGCCGGCGAGAACGCCTCGGCGATCAACATCACCCTCAACGGCTCGCAACGCATCGTTGCCGCTGGCCTGCCGGATGCCTACCGCATGCCGGCCTTCCGCGAGCAATTGTCGGACCAGGAGGTTGCCGAAGTACTGAGTTTTGTGCGCAGCAGTTGGGGTAACCACGGCAGCGCGGTGGATGCACAGGCAGTGAGCACGTTGCGCGGGCACACCGACCCGGCCAGCAGCAGCCCCATCATCTTGCATATGCGATGAAGTCGGCACAGGTATTACGCTTTGGAGAATGAGAATGGAAAGCATCGACCTGCTGGTATTGCGCACCGCCCGCGACTGGCTTGCCAGCGGTGAACGCGTCCTGCTGGCCACCGTGGCCCGCACCTGGGGCTCCTCCCCTCGCCCGGTCGGTTCGATGATGGCCCTGCGCAGCGACGGTCGCGTGGTCGGCAGCGTGTCCGGTGGCTGCATCGAGGACGATCTCATCCACCGCTACACCACCGCCTATGGCGGCCCCGGCATGCAGAGCGGGCTGCCGGAGGTGGTTCGCTACGGCGTCAGCGCCGAGGACGCCCACCGTTTCGGCTTGCCCTGCGGCGGCACCCTGCAACTGATCCTCGAGTTCGAGCCATCGGCAGCACACCTGGCGCAACTGCTAGCCGGCCTGGACAGCGGTAGCCTGATACGCCGCGAGCTGGATGTGCGCAGCGGCGCAGCCACGCTTACGGCCAGCGCCACACCGGATCAGTTCAGCTTCGACGGCCAGCGCATGCTCAGCACCCTCGGCCCTGGCTACCGCGTGCTGCTGATCGGCGCCGGCGCGCTGGCCGAATACCTGGCGACCATGGCCCTGTTCAACGGCTTCACGGTGTCGGTGTGCGACCCTCGGCCCGAGTACATGGGCGGCTGGAGCGTCGATGGCGTGGTGAAGCTGGCCGGGATGCCGGACGACGTGGTTCGCGCCTTCGCCCCCGACCTGCGCAGCGCCGTCGTCGCCCTCAGCCACGACCCCAAGCTCGACGACCTGGCATTGCTCGAAGCCCTGCACAGCCCGGCGTTCTACATCGGCGCCATCGGCTCGCGGCGCAACAGCCAGTTGCGCCGCGAGCGCCTGATCGAGCACTTCGGCGAGACCGAAGCCAGCCTCCAGCGCCTGCACGGCCCTATCGGCATCTACATCGGCAGCAAGACCCCGGCCGAAATCGCCGTCAGCGTCATGGCCGAAATCCTTGCCGCCAAGAACGACGTGAGCCTCCCTGGCGCGGTCAACGTGACCAAGGCAAAGTTTGCGCGGGAGGCCGAGGCGTGCCTGCACACCTCATGACCTGCGCCGCGCTGGTGCTGGCGGCCGGGCGAGCGCAGCGTTTTGGCAGCGACAAACGCCTGGCACGGCTGCCTTCGGGGCAGACGCTGCTGGCAGCGACGCTGGCGCGTGCATTCGAGCAGTTCGCCGTGGTGCACATCGTGCTGCGCCCGGGCGACAACGCGCAACAACTGGGCATCGACCCGCGTGCCCGGATCGTATGGGCCGACCAGGCCGAGCATGGCATGGGCGCCAGCCTGGCAGCGGGGGTAACCGCCCTGTTGCAGACCCCGGCCCAGGCGGTGGCGGTGCTGTTGGCGGATATGCCGTGGATCGCACCGCGTACCTTGCACACATTGTGCGAGCAGGCCAGCGCTACACGTATCGTGCTGCCGCTGTACCAGGGCCGGCGCGGGCACCCGGTGGTCTTCGGCCGTGCCTTCTGGCCGGCACTGGCGCAGTTGCACGGCGACCAAGGCGGCAGGCAGGTCATCCTGGACAATCCGCAGGCGTGCATCAGCGTAGCCGTCGACGATGCCGGGGTGGTGCTGGACGTTGACGTGCCTCAAGCCCTGACGGCGATGTGAGGGTCAGTGAGCGAGCCCTTGCGACTGCTGTTGCTGCCAGCGTGCCAGGTTCTGCCGCAGTAATTGCTCCGGCAACGTGCTGGACACGACCTGGGTCATCTCCCGCGTCAGCGCTTCGCGCAACTGCGGCTGATTGCAGGGCGACTGATGTGACACCGCCAGGTACAAGCCTTCGCTGGACACGGGCGGGTCCAGCACCTGCAGCTTGTCCTGCATGCCCAGCGTCTGCGCCAAGGCCATGCCGGGGTACTGCTCGAAGACCACGTAGTCGCTGCGTTTGAGCAACAGTTTCTCGAAGGCCTGCTTGGCGCTGGGCACCGCTTCGAGCGTGAGGTTGGCCCTGGCATAGTCATCGAACTGCTGGCCATGGCTGTTATTGACCAGTGTCCCGCCTTTACGGCCTTGCAGGTCCGCCCATTGCTGATAGGCAAAGGCCCCTTGCTGGCGCACCCAGACCACGCTGGGCGTGTGCAGGAACGCGGGGCTTATAAAGTCCATCAGGTGGGTGCGCGCTTGGGTCAGAAAATACCCGGCCAGCAGGTCGATACGGCCCGTGCGCACTTCCTCCTGGGCACGCGACCAAGGCCCGCCATAGACCACCTCCACCTCCAGCCCGAGTTGCTTGCCCAAGTGCTTGAGCAAGTCGGCATTGGCACCGATCAACTGCTGAGGGTTGTGTGGGTCACGCCACAGGTACGGGGGGTATTCAGGGTTGCCAGTGGCCGTCAGGTGCTGGCATGCCGCCTGCGCACCCGCGCCCATCGGTAGCAGGGACCCGCACAACAACAGCAAGGCGTGGCGAACGCAACGCTCGATCATCTACAACCCTCGGCACAAGTGGCACCCGGCGACCCGGCGTGGTCGCCAAAGGCTGCCACATCCCGTGGAAGACTGCAGCATCTGGCTTCGCGTGGTGTAGACAGTCTGGCTCAACAATGGCTAGGCGGCAGGGATTTGTTGCGCAGGCAGGTTGACGGGGCCACTGCGCGTCGCCAGTAAGCCCCGAATGGCTTAAGCCGACTGACGACGCATCGTCAAAATGGCCGCACCGAAGCCAATGAAGGTCGTCCCCACCACCCGGCTCACCCAGCGCGAAAGGCTGGGCCGGGTCAACACGCCCTTGGCACGCGAGGCCAGCGCGGCGTACAGGGTCAGCGAAACGAGCGACAAGGCGACAAAGATCCCGGTCAGGATCAGGAACTGCGGCAGCAACGCTGCACCCTGATCGATGAACTGCGGGAACAGCGCCGTGAAGAACATGGTCGCCTTGGGGTTGGTCACCGCCGTCAGGAACGCCGATTTGTACAGCTTCATCGGCGTCGGGCGTTGCTTGGCCACCCCGGCGTCAGCCCCCGCCTCGAGCATCGGGCCTTTCTTCAACAACTGCCGTGCGCCGAGGTAGAACAGGTACGCGGCACCGATGATCTTGACCGCATTGAAAAGGACTTCAGAGCTGGCCAACAAGGCGCCCAGCCCGAGCATGGCCGCTGCCGACAGGCAGAACAGCCCCGAACCATTGCCCAGCGAGGACCAGACAGCGCTGCGCTGCCCGTGGGCCAGGCTGTTGTTGATCGCCATCAGCGTTGCAGGGCCAGGGCTGGCGATGGCGATCGCAGCGACCAAGGTAAAGGCAAGAAGCGAGTGAGAATCCATTTTCCAGGCTCGATTTAACGTTCAGAGAGTTGAGTGTTGACGCAGTAGACAACGGTCAGTCGGTATTCTGCCGCTTCGCGTTCTTCTTGACGATGGCCTTCATCCGCGTGGCCGCGCGCTGCACGGTGGCCATTTTCTCAGGGCGCTTCATGCCGCGCCACTTGCGGATTTCTTCACGGGAGCGGCCACAGCTTACGCACAGCTCGCTGTTGAGCTGGCAAAGCGAGACGCAGGGGTTGTCGATGTCTTTGGCCATTACACGCTCAAGACCAACATTCAGGCCGGCATTTCAGCGCGCACACGTTCGGCGGCTTCTTCAAAGACTTTGCGAAGCTCTTCGGACTTGGCCTTGGTAATCGACTTGGCGGCCAACAGTTCATCCACTACGCGAACGCACTGTGCCTCGGCAGTTTTCAGTTGCTCACGGTCAGAGGCGTCGGCGATATCACCCAGATAAGGAGCAACGAGGTACACGTACCGGTCCTGCAGCTTGAGTGTTTCCAGGGCATCGAGGGCAGTCTGGAACCGTTGGGCAGCGGCAGGGCTCATGCTCAATTTATCGAAATGAATCAGGCTCACACGGTCAGTGGCCATTGACGAATCTCCGTTTCCTGATAAGGCCAGGCTCGCAGGCAGCGCCGCTTCTACGGTGCTCGGGAGTGCGGGCCAGGGTAATGCCCATCAGGGTACCAGAACGCGGGACAAATAGGGCCATCGCCCCCGGAACTAAAAGTATTAAACAGGTCGTTCAATGGATGCCCCACGGCGCATTCGGGACAGGAAGCGCTGTGACTCGCACAGGATAATCGGCCCGGCAAGACTCCCCCGCCGAGACCGTCATCGACCCCGGCAGCCCACAACAACAAGCCTGCACGCGCAGGTAAGCCACAAAGGGGCAACACCATTCATGGCAAAGGAACACATTACCGAAACGCTCGACCTTGGCGTGACGGACCCCTCGAAGACTGCAGAAGCGCGCCAGGACCGGCACCTCGAGGGCAAGATCGACTGGATCGTCTTTGGCATCACCAGCATCCTGGCCATCGGCTTCGTCATCTGGGGCTTCATCAGCCAGGCCAGCCTGGCCGCCAGCGCGTCCTCGGCACAATCCTGGGTCATTCTCAACTTTGGCTGGTTTTTCGTACTTACTTCGACCGTGTTCGTCATCTTCGTGCTGTGGCTGGCCGCCAGCCGCTACGGCAGAATTCCGCTGGGGCGTGATGGCGAAGCGCCAGAGTTCCGCACGGTTTCCTGGGTGGCCATGATGTTCAGCGCCGGTATGGGCATCGGCCTGATGTTCTTCGGCGTTGCCGAACCCTTGTCGCATTACGTGTCGCCGCCTCCCGGCTCGGCCACCGGGCAATCGAGCGAAGCCATGCAGGTGGCCATGGCCACCACCCTGTTCCACTGGACCCTGCACCCCTGGGCCATGTATGCCATCGTTGGCCTGGTGATCGCTTACGGCACCTTCCGACGCGGCCGCTCGCAGCTGATTTCCACCGCCTTCCGGCCCCTGATCGGCAAACACGCCAACGGCCCGATTGGCCGTGTGATCGACATGATGGCGATCTTCGCCACCTTGTTCGGCTCTGCCGCCTCGCTCGGCCTTGGCGCCCTGCAGATCGCCGGTGGCCTGGAGTACAACGGCTGGATCGAGAGCCCTGGCAAGCTGTTCTACATCTCGATCATCACCCTACTGACCATCGCCTTCGTCACCTCTGCGGTCTCTGGCATCGGCAAAGGCATCCAGTGGCTGTCCAACACCAACATGGTGCTGGCGCTGGTGCTGGCGGTGTTTGTGTTCCTGGTTGGCCCGACGCTGTTGATGCTCAACCTGCTGCCCACCTCCATCGGCATCTACATCAAGATGCTGCCAGAGATGATGGCCCGCACCAACGCCAGCGGTGGTGAGCAGATGGACAGCTGGCTGGCCGGCTGGACAGTGTTCTACTGGGCTTGGTGGATCTCCTGGACGCCTTTCGTCGGCATGTTCATTGCCCGCATCAGCCGCGGCCGCACCATCCGCCAATTCGTCACCGGCGTGCTGCTGGTACCGAGCCTGGTCAGCCTGGTGTGGTTCACCATCTTCGGCGGTGCCGCCATCGACGCCCTGCGCGAAGGCAGCTTCGCCCTGGTCAATGGCGCCGTGAACAGCAACCATGCCCTTTATCAGTTGCTGGACAGCTACCCGCTGGCCTCGGTGACCTCGGTACTGGTGATGATCCTGGTGGGTATCTTCTTCGTCTCCGGTGCCGATGCCGCGTCGCTGGTCATGGGTACCCTGTCGGAGCACGGCACCACCACGCCATCACGGCGCACCGTGATCTTCTGGGGGGCGCTGACCGGCACGGTGGCGGCGATCATGCTGGCGATCGGCGACCCACGCGACCCCGGCGAAGCGCTTACCGGGCTGCAGAACCTGACTATCGTGGTGGCACTACCCTTTGTCGTAGTGATGGTGCTGCTGTGCCTGGCGCTGTACCGCGACCTGCGCAAGGACCCGATGATGCTGCGCCACCTGCGTGGCACTGAGCTGATCGAAAAGGCCGTGCTGTATGGCGCGGTGAAACACGGCGAGGAGTTCTACATCGTGGTGCAGGAAAAGAAGTCCGCGAGCAAGCAGGCGCAACCCCTGGCCGACGCCGAGCTGAACGGATAACCCCTACGCTGCAACGACCCGGGGCCGCCAAGCGGGCCCGGGCCGCTTCAGTCACTCGACGAGAAAGCTGTCTTCGAACGGGTAATGGGTCAGCACTTCATACCCCGTCTCCGTCACCAGCAGCTGGTTCTCCAGTTTTATCCCGTCACGCCCTCCTACCTCCCCCACATAGGCCTCTACGCACAGCGCCATGCCAGGCTGCAGTTCCCCTTCGTAACCGTAGGCGTCGAAGTCTTCCGGGTAACGAATGCAGGGGTACTCGTCGCACAGCCCCACGCCATGGAACATCACCCCATAACGCTGGGCACGGCAGCTTTCCGGCAGACGATGCCCGTTAGCGGTGAGCTCGGAGAAACGCACGCCAGGCTTGACCATGTCGGCGTTGACATGGATGTGCTCATGGGCGATTCGATACAGGCGTTTTTGCTCGGCCGTCGGCTCAAGCCCGCCACACATCCAGCTGCGCGACATGTCGACGCAAAAGCCGTACACGCCGATCAGGTCGGTGTCGAACGACAGCAGGTCGCCGTCGTTCAGCACCCGTGGGCCGGACTCCTGATACCACGGGTTGGTACGCGGGCCGGAGCTGAGGATGCGGGTTTCGATCCACTCGCCGCCACGGCGGATATTGCCGCTGTGCAACGCCGCCCAAACGTCGTTCTCGGTTACCCCGGCGCGCATGGCCTGACGCATTTCAGCGATGGCTGCTTCACAGGAAGCCACCGCGCAGCGCATGGCGAGGATCTCATCGGGGCCCTTGATCAAACGCGCGAACTCGGTCACCGCCTGGCCGTTGTGCACCTGCACGCCCAAGGCGTCCAGGGCTCGCAGGCCGGCAACCTCGATGCGGTCCACGGCCAAGCGGCGGTTGTCGCCGGCATGGGTTCGCAGCAGTTCGTCGACCTGGGCACAAAAACGCCGGGCATGTTCGTCGGTACGCTCGCCCGTTTCGAAGTAGAAGAACGACGCGCCACTGCGCAGCTCACGCACCAACGGCAGGTGTGCCGAGAGGTGGTCGCAGCCATGAAAATCCCACAGCACCACATGCCCGCTGGCAGCGACGAAACAGGCACGGGCGGGGTTGTGGGTGGTCCACAGCTGCATGTTGGTGCTGTCGGTGGCGTAGCGGATGTTCAACGGGTCGAATAGCAGAATGCCGCCGAGGTCACGGGCCACGAGCTGCTCGCAGATGCGTTGCAGGCGGTACTCACGCATCGTCGCCAACTGCGGCACCTGCAGGCCGAGCGCGGCCCACTCGGCGAATGCCAGAGGGGTCGGGCCGATTTCGCTGCGGTCGTTGTCATCGACCGAGCCGTCGGCCCTGAGCGCGGCAGCATGCTGGCGCGACGGGTCGATACGGCGTGACTGGGCGGGGATCGAGAACGGCGAAGTCATCATGGTGCGAGGGCTTCCTTGATCGTAGTGTTGGAAGAATCACCCACCTGCAAGGTGGCGCCGCTAGTTGCTGGCTTGCACCGCCGTCGCTCGCGCGGCCTGCAGCCATTGATCAAACTGCTGACGATGCGCTGCAATCCACGCCTGGGCGTGGCGCTGAATGTCGCTCAGGTTCTTCTCGCCGTTCTGCATCTTGAGGTTCTGCGCGCTCTCGTCCGCCGCGCTGATCTGCACCAGCGATAGAAACTTCAGTGCCGCCGGGTTCTTGTCGGCGAACCCTCGGTTGAGTACCGCTTCGACCTTGTCCACCGCAAAGCCCAGGTTCTTGCCCTCGAACGTGGTATCGACGCTGTTGCCGCCGCCCGGCAAATCGGTGTTGGGCACTTGCAGCCACACCACGTCGCGCCCCTCCACCATCACCCCGGCCACCCACTGGGGTACCCAGGTGTAATAGAGCACCGGTTTGCCTTCCTTGAAGCGGGTGATGGTGTCGGCCATCAAGGCGAAATACGACCCTTGGTTGACGTGCACGGTCTTGTCCAGGTCATAGGCCTTCATGTGGTGGGCGATGACCAGTTCGCAGCCCCAGCCGGGGTTGCAACCGGTCAGGTCGGCCTTGCCATCGCCGTCGGTGTCGAACAGCTTGGCCAGCTCGGGCTTTTTCAGGTCGGTGATGTACTTGATGTTGTATTGATCGGCGGTTTTCTTGTCGATCAGGTAGCCCTGCAACACGCCAGGCATGATATCGCCAGCCTTGACCATGTTCTGGTCGCCGCCGGCCTTCTCGTAGAAGCTGGCGTGCAGCTTGTCCCACAGGTTGACGCTGAAGTCGGCGTCGCCGTAACCGACTGCCAGAATCATCGTGGCGTATTCGGTTTCCTTGGGTTTCTGCACGTTGTAGCCCAATTCGCGCAGGCCCTGCATGGCGATTTCGCCGCGGAAGCGTTCTTCATCCACCGAAGGGAACGACGGGGTGATCTTCACCCCCTCCCCTGGCTTGTCGGTGGAGGCGCTGGCGCCCAGGCACGTCACGGAAAGTGCCATGGCACAAGCGCACTGAAGCAAACGACGGGTGAACGGGGACTCGTACATCTTCGCGTACCTTTTCGGGTTGTTGTCGAGGGTTGCGGCAGATAGAACGCGGTGTTTCAGGCGGCCTTGCGCTGCCCTTGTGGTTGCGCCGCGCCGCACAGGCGCAGCACCAGGCCCACCGGGCCGGTGTGGTACCAGAGCAGGCTCGGGTCGGCATTGGTGCGCGCGCCCATGGCTTGGGTCAGGCGGTCGAGGAAGATCGCCAACAGCACCAGCCCCATGCCACCGACCGTGGCCAGGCCCATGTCCAACCGGCCGATGCCGCGCAGCACCATCTGGCCCAGGCCGCCGACCGAGATCATCGAGGCGATCACCACCATCGACAGCGACAGCATCAGGGTCTGGTTGAGCCCGGCCATGATGGTCGAGGTGGCCAGCGGCAGCTGCACGCGGGTCAGCATCTGGCGCGGCGTGCAGCCAAAGGCGCGGGCCGCTTCGATCTTGTCTTCCGGCACCTGGCGGATGCCCAGGTTGGTCAGGCGCACCAGCGGCGGCAGGGCAAATACGATGGTCACCAGCACACCCGGCACGTTGCCGATGCCGAACAGCATCACCACCGGCACCAGGTAGACGAACGCTGGCAGCGTCTGCATCGCATCGAGCACGGGGCGGATGATGCTTTCCAGGCGGTTGCTGCGGGCGCAGACGATGCCCAGCGGGATGCCGATTACCGCGCAGAAAAACACTGAGGTGAGTACCAGCGCCAGGGTGGTCATCGACTCCGACCACACGCCGATCAAGCCCAGCAGGGTCAGGGTGACGAAGCACAGCAGCGCCATGCGCTTGCCCGCCAGCTGCCAGCCGAGCAAGGACGACAGCAGGATGCCGATGGTGGGAGGAATGCTCTGCAGGGTGAACTCGATGCCATTGAGCACCTGGTCGATCGGCCAGCGGATGGCGCGAAACACCTCGCGGAAGTTGTGCACGAGGAAGTTGAGGGTAGCGGTGACCCAGTCGCCCAGGGGGATGGTGGCCGCCTGGAACGGGTCGAGCA